>CAXTOE010000303.1:0-703 GCA_964245685.1 uncultured Acetobacteraceae bacterium
GGTGATCAGCTCGGTGCGGCTGAGCGAGCCGGCGAGCAGCAGGTAGAGGCCGGTGAAGCCGCACAGCGCCATCAGGCAGAACGGGACCGGCGGCATCGTCGGCGCCGCCTCAGCCGCTGCGGCCGGGCGGAGGCCCGGGATGCGCGCCGGCCGCCACCGTCAGTGCCGGTCGCGACGGGCGAACATCGTCGCGGCCGCCGCGGCGACGCCGAAGCCGGCGGTGATCGCGCCGGCCAGCACCGGATGCGCGCCCGCCCTGGTGTAGACGCTGCGTCGGACCCGGTGCGGCGAGTCCCCGCCCACCGCGCCGTCCTCGCCCGCCGCATGCAGCGCGCCCTCGGGATCGCGGCCGGCCGGCTGGTCCGCGACCGACTGGCGGGCCAGCACGTGCGCACCCATCCAGTCGATCGCCGCCGGGACGTACTGGCTGAGCGCGCTGATCAGCTTGGCGCCGCCGCCGATATAGATGTCGCGGCCGCCCTGCACCGCGGCGCGCAGGATGGCGTCGGCGACGTCCTCGGCGGCATAGACCGGCGGCGGCAGCACCGGCTTGCCGGCGGTGAAGTTCCCGGCATGGAACGGGAACGGGGTGTCGATGGCGGCGGGCTTGATCAGCGTCACCGAGATCGGCGCGCCCTCCTGCTCCATCTCGGCGCGGAAGGCGTCGGTGAAGCCCCGGATCGCGTGCTTCGAGGCGCTGTAC
>CAXTOE010000303.1:713-4093 GCA_964245685.1 uncultured Acetobacteraceae bacterium
GGCTGTACATGCCCTGCACCGGGAAGCCGACGTCGGAGGCGACGCTGCCGAGGTTGATGATCGCGCCCCCCCTGGACTTCAGGTGCGCCGCCGCGGTCAGGGTGCCGTAGACCACGCCCCAGAAATTCACCTCGAACATGCGCCGGTGCTCGGCATCGGGGATCTCCTCGAGGCGGCCGAAGATGCCGAGCCCGGCATCGTTCACCCAGGTGTCGAAGCCGCCGAACGCGCGCACCGCCTCAGCGGCCAGCCGTTCCAGCTGCTCGCGCTTCGAGACGTCGGCGACGACATGCGTCGCCCTGCCGCCGCGGTCGCGGATCTCGCGCACGATGCGCGTCAGCGTCTCGCCGTTGCGCGACGACAGCACCACCCGGGCGCCCTGCTCGGCGGCGGCGTAGGCGGTGGCGAGCCCGATGCCGCTCGACGCCCCGGTGATGACGATGACCTGCTCGGCCAAGGGTTTCAGCGTCACCGCCATGCGAGCCTCACTGTCCGGGTCAAGCCATAACCGCCGCGGGGCGTGCGGGTTCAGGAGCGACGGTCCTGATGCACCAGGTCGAGATCGGCGAAGCGGGTGAACTCGCCCTCGAAGAACAGGTCGATCTTGCCGGTCGGCCCGTGCCGCTGCTTCTCCAGCAGCAGCTCGGCCTTGTTGTGCACCTGCTCCATGTCGCGCTGCCATTTGTCCAGCGCGGCCTGGAACTTGTCCTCGCTGTCGAAGGCCATCTGCTTGGGGGCGCGCTGCTGCAGGTAGTACTCGTCGCGATAGACGAACATCACTGCGTCCGCGTCCTGCTCGATCGAGCCGGATTCGCGCAGGTCCGAGAGCTGAGGCCGCTTGTCCTCGCGGCTCTCCACCGAGCGCGACAGCTGAGACAGCGCCAGCACCGGCACCTCCAGCTCCTTGGCGATCGCCTTCAGCCCCTGGGTGATCTGGCTGACCTCCTGCACCCGGTTCTCCGGCCGCGTGCCGACGCTCGGCCGCATGAGCTGCAGGTAGTCGACCACCACCAGGCTCAGCCCCTTGGTGCGCGCCAGCCTGCGGCAGCGCGTGCGCAGCGCCGACAGCGTGATCGCCGGGGTGTCGTCGATGTGCAGCGGCAGCGTCGCCAGTTCGCGCGACACCTGGATGAAGCGGTCGAACTCCTTCTGCCCGATCTCGCCGCGACGTATCCGCTCGCCGGAAACCCGCGCCTCCTCCGACAGCAGTCGGGTGGCCAGCTGCTCGGCACTCATCTCCAGCGAGAAGATCGCGACCGACCCCTTCGGCTGCACCTCCGCCCCCATACCGTCGCGGGCGCGCGCCTCCTGCATCAGCGCGCGGGCGGCGCCGAAGGCGATCTTGGTGGCGAGCGCCGTCTTGCCCATGCCCGGGCGTCCGGCCAGGATCAGCAGGTCCGACGGGTGCATCCCGCCGGTCTTCTTGTCGAGGTCGCGCAGCCCGGTGGTCAGTCCGGCGACCGCGCCGGCGCGGTGGAACGCCCGCTCGGCGATGCCGATCGCCTCGGTCAGCGCGCGCTCGAAGCTGACGAAGCCGCCATCCTGGCCGCGATCGGTGGCGAGGCGGAACAGGTGCTCCTCCGCCGCCTCGATCTGGTGCGTGCCGTCCAGCTCCGGCTCGGCGCCGAAGGCGTTGTTGACCACCGTCTCGCCGATCTCGATCAGCTGGCGGCGCAGCCAGGCGTCGTGGATGGCGCGGCCATACTCGCCGGCGTTGATGATGCCGACCATCGCGGTCAGCAGCTGGCCGAGATAGGCGGCACCGCCGACCTCGTCGAGCAGGCCGGAATGCTCGAACTCGGCGCGCAGCGTGATCACGTCGGCGAGCTGGCCGGCCTCGATGCGTCGCGCGATCGAGTGGAAGATGCGGCCGTGCAGCGGGTCGGCGAAGTGCTCCGGGGCGAGGAACTCGCTGACCCGGTCGTAGGCCTTGTTGTTGGCCAGCAGCGCGCCGAGCAGCGCCGTCTCCGCCTGCGCGTTCGAGGGCGGAAGACGCAGGGACTGGCCGAACAGGCTGTCCCTTCGGCTGGATTCGATCTGGTTCACCGATACACCCTAGCCGGTAACGCGACGCGGTTCAGCCTCTGTCTCGCCTGTGGATAACGGGGAACCTGGGGACGCGCCGGCGTTCGTGTCGGCGTCCTCGGCAGCGCGGATGCGGGCGATCGTCGCCGTGGTCGACTGGTCCGGCACCAGGCCGACCAGCACCAGCCTCCCGCCCGCCGCCTGCACCAAGTCCGCGCCCACCACCGCCTCCGGCGCGTAGTCCGCACCCTTGATCAGCACGTCCGGCATCAGGGCGCGGATCAGCGCCAGCGGCGTGTCCTCGTCGAAGCAGAGCAGGCAGTCGACGTGGCGGATCGCCGCCAGCACCTGGGCGCGTGCCGCCAGCCGGTTGACCGGGCGCAACGGCCCCTTCAGCCGTCGCACCCCGGCATCGGTGTTCAGGGCGACGACCAGCCGGTCGCACTCCGCCCGCGCCGCGGCCAGCAGCGCCACGTGCCCGGCGTGGAGGATGTCGAAGCAGCCGTTGGTGAAGCCGACCCGCAGCCCCTGCGCCCGCCAGCGCGCCGTCAGCGCTTGGGCGTGCGACAGGGTCGCGAGCACGCCGGCGCCCTCTGCCTCACCTTGCGGGGCCGAATGCTCGCCGAACTGCCGGTCGAGCAGCTCGAGCTCCTGCATCACCTCGACGATGTCGGCGGTGGCGGTGCCGAGCTTGCCGACCACCACCCCGGCGGCGGCGTTGGCGATGCGCACCGCCTGCGAGAGCGTGTGGCCGGCGCCGTGCGCCAACGCCATCGCCGCGATCACGGTGTCGCCGGCGCCGGAGACGTCGAACACCTCGCGCGCCCGCGCCGGCACCGAGAGCACCTCGCCGCTACGCTCGACCAGCACCATGCCCTTCTCCGAGCGCGTGACCAGGATCGCCGCCGCCCCGGCCTGCCGCATCACCGCGCGCCCGGCCCCCCCCCCCGCCCCCACCACCGCGGCGCCGGGCGAGGGCGCGGCCCCCCGGCGGGCGGCGGCGGCGGCGCGCGCGCCCGCGGGGTGATGCAGGTGGCGCCACGATAGCGCGAGAAGTCGTCGGATTTCGGATCCACGAACACCGCGATGCCGCGTCGTCGCGCGGCCTCGATCGCGTGCGACAGCAGCGCCGGGGCGCACGCGCCCTTGCCGTAGTCCGACAGGATCACCGCGCCCGCGCCCGTGAGCCGCGCCTCGACCGAGGACAGGAGCATCGCCTCCTCGTCGCCGTGCAGGGCGGCGGTGCTCTCCTCGTCGGTGCGCACCACCTGCTGGCGCCCGGCGATGAAGCGCGTCTTGCAGATGGTGCGGCCGCCCTCGACGGATTGAAGACCAACCCGCCCGACCTCGCGATC
>CAXTOE010000304.1:0-1538 GCA_964245685.1 uncultured Acetobacteraceae bacterium
GCTGGCATCGCCGCCGCCGTGCAGAGCGGCGGCGGCGATGCCAGCCAGACGATCGTGCTGCCCGCCGCACCCGGCGCCAGCAACCGCAGGACGCTGGCGGCGCGTACCGGCGAACGTCCCGCGGTCGGCGACTTCGCCGCCCAGGGCAGCCAGGTCGGCGGGGCCGCGATCATCGGCATCATGCGCAGCCAGGCGGTGACGGACCACATGATGTGGGCGACGCTGGTGGCCCAGCTGGTTCCCGGCGCCCTGGTCACCTCGCCCGGCCTGCCCGCCGGCACCAGCATCACCGGCATCGGCCCGGCGGCCGCGACCACCCTGTCGGAGACGACGAGCGCGCTGACCCAGACCGATACGGAGGAGCAGGCGCTGGCGAACATGTCCGGCCTGTCGAACCAGCTCGCCTTCTCCGCGAACTTCGCGGTGCCGAAAGGCACCGCGGTGGCGGGCAGCGGGATCGCCGCCGGCACCACCGTGGTCGGCGCCAGCTATCCGGCCGGCGGCGGCACCCTGATCTATCTCAGCGCCGACGTCTCCAGCGACGTGGCCGCGGGCTCGACCATCGGCTTCAGCTACGCCGCGTTTCCGGTCTACCTCTCCAACAGCTGGAGTGCGGCGGTGGCCGCCGGCACCCTGGTCGGCCTCGCGGCGCAGGACGATGCGCCGGCGTTCCAGAACGCGGCCTTCTTCATGGCGCCGCAGAACGGCGGCCCGGGAGGGCGCATCTTCATCCCGTCCGGGACCTACTTCCTGTCCGGCGGCATCACCACCTACGACGGCGTCTCCTTCGAGCTCGGCGCGTCGGTCAGCTTCGTGCCCGGCTCGCAGACCATCGACGTGGCCGACGAGGGGTTCGCCGCCAGCTCGGACATGAGCATCTTCGCCGGCTACCGGAACCCGGTGGCGACCACCGAGAACATCTCGCAGGCGGTCTACCAGGGCCTGATGCCCAGCCTGCAGGGCCAGGCCGTGCTGGTCGACCAGCTCAACGTCAACTGCACCAACGACGGATCCAGGGCCGGCTGCGGCATGGTCGCCCAGGAGGTGAAGCAGACGATGGCGGCGACCGTGCATCGCGGCACCATGTGGGGCTATCACGAGACCGACAGCGTCGTGCCGGGCCAGAACGTCACCTGGGCGGGCGCGGAGATCGAGCTGATGAACGACAGCGGGATCGACAACGTCTGGAACAGCGTCGAGGGCAGCAAGACCGGCCTGCATATCGACGATATCGGCAACACGCCGAACAGCGTGGTGCTGCTGCCGGGCGGCACCTCCGTCAGCGCCGGCGGCGGTTGGCATCGCGCGCTCGACTGCCCGATGACCAGCGTGCGGGACTACTGCTTCGACATCCAGACCGGACCGCTGCAGCCCGGGACCATGCAGCCGGTGGTGCTGGCCGCCCTCGACATGACCGGGAAATACACCGGCACCGGCCTGTCGATCAGCGGCAACGGCTCGGTGCAGGGCAGCTTCCAGGCCGGGACCGTGCAGGCGGCCGGCTCGGTCATCTCCGCGCCCACCGCGGCCTCCTACAC
>CAXTOE010000304.1:1548-4079 GCA_964245685.1 uncultured Acetobacteraceae bacterium
TCACGGCGGTCACGATCCCGGCCGGACTTCCGCTCGGCTGCAAGATCGACGTCGACGAGGTCAACGCGCAGCAGATCTCGTTCTCGGCAGGCTCGGGGATGACGATGCGCTCGCTCAGCGGCGCCAGCAGGACCGCCGGCAACTTCGCCAGCGCCCGCGTCCTGATCGACGGCGCCAATGTCTTCCTGCTCTCGGGCCAGATCCAGTAGAGAGGATCGTGCGAACCGCATGACGAATGCCTACCGCCGGAGAGGATCGGGATCTCCTCGGCAGCACGGCAGCACGGCAGCACGGCTCGCACGGCGGCGCGGTGTGGCGCGGAGGACCGGCAGGCGTGCGCGAGATCCTTTACGAGGACGATCAGCTCCGCGCCATCTGGTGCGCCGGCGACAGCGACTTCGTGCTCATCACCTTCAGCGACCTGATCAGCCGCGCCGAGGGGGACCGGTTCTTCGCCGACACCCCGGTCGCGAAGAGCGGCATCAGCTGCCTGGGGCTGGTGGCGAAGCGGCCGAACTGGTTCCCGGCGCGCAACGTCGCCGCCGCGATCGAGGCGGCCGCCTCCCGGCTGGCGCGCTACCGGACCCGCATCGTCTATGGCGGCTCGATGGGCGGCTATGCCGCGATCAAGTTCTCCCGGCGACTGGCCGCCACCGAGGTGCTCGCCCTGTGCCCGCAGTGGTCGATCGATCCGGCCAAGTGCGGCGACCATGATTCCGGATACGCGGCCTATTTCGACGACGCGATGACGGCGATGGGCATACGCGCCGGCGACGCATCGGGACGCATCTTCCTGTTCTGCGATCCGGGCCACGCGCGTGACGCCTGGCACAGGGACCGGATCATCGAGAACGGCGTCGCCGTCACCGTCGTCGACATGCACGCGTCGGATCATCATGTGACCTCGATCCTGGCAGGAACCGTCAACCTGCTGTCGCTGATCGAATCGTGCAGGCACGCATCTGGGGATCACGTGCGCCAGCTGGCGAACCGCATCCGCAGGCCGCATTTCCTGAGGGCCACGATCGTGCTGGAGCGCGCCTGCGCATCCCGTCCCCGGATCGTCGGCAGGATCCTCCGGCACAGGATCGACCGCGATGGGCAATATCGCGAGGTCGGCCTGAAGCTGGCCTACACGGTGACGGCGGCGTTGCTGGCCCGCTGCCATGCGGAGGAAGCGGCCGCCTTGCTGCACGTCCTGCAGCGCCACGTCGGCCGCGACGGCGACAGGACCCGCCACGGATTGCTGCTGTCTCTGGTCGCGCGGAAATTCTCCAGGATCCGCACCCATCACGGCACGATCATGGTCTACGACGTCGCCCGCGGATGCTGCACCCACGTCGACACGTCGGACGCGCTGCTCAGCGACGGCCTCCTGATGCCGTTGCGTCTTCGCATCGACCGTGACGAGGCGTCGATCTTCCTCGCCTCGAACAGCATCCCGATCTTCCTGGCGCCGGATCGAGCCGGACGGCTGATCATCGCCGAGGCTGCGGACCCCGCTGCGCGCGCGGTCGCGCCTTTCGTCGTGGAGGGCGATCCGCACGGCCGCTTCGCGCTGCGCCACGGCGAGCAGTACGTCTCGGCGAATTCCGACGGCGTCCTGGTCTGCAACCGCAGCCGCGCGCTCGACTGGGAGCTGTTCCGCGTCGGCGCGGCAGCAGAGCCGCACTAGCACGGCGCCGCTCCGTCAGTTGTAGTCGGAGAGCCGGACGCAGCGGGTGATCCATTCCCGCAGGTCCCAGCTGTGCCCGCCCCAGCCGTACAGGGCCTGCGGCCGGTACCACGACAGACCGAGTCGCTGCGCCACCAGCGGGTGAACCGGCACCGAGATCGAGTCGTTGCCGACATAGCCTCGACCGAGACGGTCGAGCTCGGCGACCGCGGCGTCGCGCACCGATGCGCCGTCGACCGTGTCCGACACCAGACGGCGCAGGATCTCGGCCGTGGGCAGCGCGCTGCCGCGACCAACGGTGTAGAACAGCCGCTCGCTGCGCAGGCGCTCGGCGAGGAAGCCGGTCATCGCGATGTCGCTGTCCCGGTCCCGCTGCTGCCACTGCAGCAGGTCGCGCTCCAGGACCCGGTTGAGATCGGGCATCATCTTGGCGCTCAGCGTCATGTAGCGCTCGAAGATCGTATCGTCGGAGACGTCGTCAAGCCGGCCCTCGGCACCGCCCATCTCGCGCCACAGCCGTGCCGCCAGGATGTCGCTGTAGGGATACAGCGCGCCGCCTCCCGGACGCGTGTCGCTGGCACCGAACGGCCACAGTGCCGAGCAGGTCAGCGCGGGGAAGCGGATCCAACGTGCCGCCTTCGGCAGCAGCGCCCGCAACGTCACCCGCTCCTCCGGGCTCGCCTGGCTGCTCTGCTCCCAGACGACGCGCACCGTGCGCAGCCGCGCCTCGGCATCGGCGCGGCCATGCTTCTCCATGAACTCGCCGAGCGAGCCCAGGAAGACGCGCTCCAGCACGAACACCTCGCGCAACGCCGGGACCCGGGCGGTGAGGCCGTGCATCTGGTCGCCCTGGCAG
>CAXTOE010000305.1:0-4076 GCA_964245685.1 uncultured Acetobacteraceae bacterium
CGCCCGCCTGCGCCACGAGGAGCTCGCGGGCTGCCAAAACCCTTCTTACAAATCGGGTCTGGGCCGCCGGCCCCAGCGGGCCAAGGGCAGAGCCCTTGGCCTCAGCCGAGCGCGAAGGCGGCCGTGAAGAGCGCCAGCCCGACCACGATCCACATCACGTAGTCGCCGATCAGGCCGCTATGGACCGCCTGGAGCCCGCGCAGCGGCAATCCCGTCGCACCATCAACGAGCCGCAGCAGCCGGCCCGGCAGGCGGCCGCGCGACAGGTCGAAGCCGGCCAGCAGCAGCGCCAGGACCACGGAGAGCCAGGGCAACCAGGCCGGGCCGGGGCGTGGCGGCACCGCCGGCGAGGCCGCGGCGGCTTGAGGCCCGACGCCGAGGATGAGTGCCGCGTCCGGGTGCATGAAGAACGGAGTGGCGTTCCAGGCTAGCCGGCCGGCGGCGCCTGCGGCGGGCAGCGCCAGCGCCAGCAGCAGCGCGGTCGGCAGCAGCATCAGCCAGAGCGGGCGGGCCGCACTCTCCTGCTCCTGGTCGGTCGGCGCGCGCGCCTCCTCCCCCGGCACCGGCCCGAGGCCGAGGAAGATGCGTCCGGCGGCACGCAGCACCGCACCTCCGGTGCTGCCGGCGCCGAACAGGATCACGCCGGCGAGCCAGGACAGCCCGGCATCGCGGGCGGCGGCACTCACCAGGTCGGAGCCGGCATGCATCAGCCCGAACGGCAGGCCGGCGAGCAGCAGTCCGGCGAACGCCATCGCCAGGCCGGCCGGCCAGATGTCGCGGCCGCGGCCGCGCAGGCCGATCTCGTCGATGCCGGCGCAGGTCGCGAGCAGGATGCCCGCGACCATGAACAGCGACGCCTTCACCAGCCCGTGCCCGACCAGGTAGACCAGCATGCCGGACAGGCCGCCGCGGCTGAGCAGCGCCAGCCCGATCAGCATGATCCCGGCGTGCGAGATGGTGGAAAAGGCGAGCAGCCGCTTCACGTGGCGCTGCGACAGCGCCATCACCCCGCCGAGCAGCGTGCTGGCAACGCCCAGCCCCAGCAGCAGCGTGTGCACCAGGTGGGCGATCGAGGGCGAGGCGGCGAAGACGGTGAAGAACAGCCTCGCCAGCCCGAACAGCCCCAGCGACACCATGGCACCGGAGAAGATCACCGAGACCGGGCTCGGCGCCACCCCGTGCGCGTCGGGCAGCCAGAAATGGAACGGCACCTGCGCGCCCTTGATCAGCAGCCCGCTCGCCAGCAGGGCGAAGGCGGCGGCGATCACCGGATCGTCCGGCGCTTGGGCCACCCCGACCCCGAGTGCGGTCATGTCCAGCGCGCCGAGCCGGGCGTAGATCAGCCCGATGCCGCCGAGCAGCAGGTAGCTGCCGACGGTGTTGACCACGGTGAAGTTGAGCGCGCCCTCGAGCGCGTCCGAGCGCAGCTGGTAGCCGGTCAGTGCGAAGGCGGCGACGCTCATCACCTCGAACCAGACGAACAGGTTGAACAGGTCGTGGGTGAGGCAGAACCCCATCATGCCGGCCATGAACAGCAGCATCAGCACGTGGAAGTGCGCGTGCACCTCCTCGAAGAAGCCCCAGGCGAAAAGCAGGGTGGCGGCGAACAGCAGGCCGATGAAGGCCGCGAGCACAGCACCCACCGTCTCGACCACGAAGCCGATGCCGATGGCGTGCCCGCCACGAGGCGCCCAGCCGCCGAACCAGTACACCATCGGCCCTGACGTCCCGCCGGGCCGGACGTGGATCGCCATCGCGAGGCAGGCAGCGCCCGCGGCCAGCGCGGTCACGATCGCGACCACGTCCGGCACGCGCCGCGGCAGCACCTTGCCCACCGCCAGCAGCAGCCCGGCCACGGCGAGCGGGCCCACCACCGGCAGCGGTGGCAGCGCGGTGATCGCCAGGGTCATGTCACCGGCGCATCGGACGCAGCCGTTCCGGATCCAGCGTGCCGCGTCGCTTGTGCAGCTGCAGCGCCAGCGCGAGCAGCAGAGCGGTGACCGTCGCGCCGATGACGATGTCGGTCAGCACCAGCGCCTGCAGCACCGGATCGACCGCCGGCGTGCCGGGCGGATGGGTGTAGAAGATCGGTGCGAGGCCGCCGCGGCGGTAGCCGGCCGCCAGCAGCAGCACGTAGGTGGAGGACTGCACCACCGACAGGCAGCCGATCAGGTGCACGAAGTTGCGGCTGCCCACGATCGCGTACACCCCGACCCCGAGCAGCCAGGCGGCGACCAGCCAAGGCAGCAGGCTGCCGAGGCCGCTCACTTCTCGTCCTCGACGCCGTCCTCTGGCACCACGCGCGTCTCCTCGAGGAACTCGATGAACAGCACGACGAAGCCGCCGAACACCGCGAGCGTGACCCCGGCGTTCTCGATCAGCATCAGCCCGCCCGAGAACAGGTCGCCCGCGCTGCCGAGGGGCAGCATGTTCTGCAGGAACGGCAGGCCGACGGCCATCGAGGCGAGGCCGCACAGCGCGTAGAGCGTCGCACCCAGCCCCTCGCAGGCATCCATCGCCTCCGAGCGTATCAGCCGGCGCCAGCCGCGATAGCCCTCGCCGAGGAAGAACAGCAGCGTGCCCGAGGCCATGATCGCGCCGCCCTGGAAGCCGCCTCCCGGCGTGGTCATCGCGTGCAGGGCGACGTAGACGCCGAACAGCAGCAGGCTCGGCGCCGCGACGCGGGTGATCAGCAGCACCGCCTCGCTGCGCGGCGGGATCGGCCGCCCCGGCACCACGCCGGGCCTGGCGCTGCGCTGCTCGCCGCGGCTGCCGCGCAGCAGTACGGTGACGCCGGTGACGGCGCAGAGCAGCATGAATTCCTCGCCCAGCGTATCGAAGCCGCGATAGTCGAAGTTCACCGCGCTGACCATGTTGGTGACGTGGCGCTCGCCAACGCCGGCGGCGTTGATGGCGTCGCCGTAGGGCAGCGGATGGGCGCCGAACGGCGGCATGTGCGCGGCCACGTGCAGCAGCGCCGGCAGCACGCACAGGCAGGCAAGCCCGAACAGCGCCAGCCGGATGCGCGTGCCGGCGGCGATCGCCCGGTCCGCCTCGAGGCGGTTCATTCGTCCTCCGGCCGGTGTGCGCTGCGGTCCATCTTCACCGAGGCCAGCACCGCGAGGAACAGCAGCGGCACCGCCGCCGTGCCGACCGCCAGCTCCGCGAACGCCACGTCCGGCGCCTGCAGCGCCATGAACAGCAGCGACAGCACCAGCCCGTTCACCGCCATCGCCATCACCTGCCGCCGCGGCGTGCGCGACAGCGCGACGCCGGTGCCGGAGGCGGCCGCCAGCAGCAGCAGCGCCGCGATCAGCAGGCTCATCGGCCGGCCGCCCCGGGTTCGGCGCCCCTCTCGGCGTCCGCACGCAGCCACAGCGCCCGGCCGCTGGCATGCGAGAGTGCCGCGCCGTAGCACAGCGAGACGATCACGGTCAGCAGGATCTTCCATGCCCGGGTCGACGGCCCGTCGGCCAGGAAGGCGGCGACGCACAGCGCGGTCCCGGCGGCCGCGTTGACGAAGGCCACGCAGTGCAGCCGGTCGAGCGGCGTGCGCAGCCGCGCGAAGCCGAGACAGCCCAGCCACACGACGCCCACCACCACCGCCAGCAGGACAGTGATGACGGCGGTCACAGCCAGCGTTCCAGGAACAGCGCCATCAGCAGCGTGCCGGGCAGTCCCAGCAGGGCGAGGCAGAGGGCGAGGTCGATGAAGGAGCTCTGATCGAAGGCGAAGGTCATCAGCGCCAGCAGCATCGTGACCACCGAGGTGGTCAGCTGAAGTGCGACCAGACGGGTGGCGGTGCCGCCACGTCCTGCGACCAGCACCGGCAGCGCCAGCGGCGGCAGCAGGGCGAGCACCGCCAGCAGCCAGATGCTCATGTCGGCCAACGCGAGTCAGGGCTCGGCGCGGCATCGGCCAGCCGGTGCAGGCGCAGCGCCTGCCCGTCACGCGGCAGCCCCACCACGAAGCCGTTCGGCGCCAGAGAGCTGCCGAGGATCACCAGCGCGCGGCGCGCCGCGGCCTCAGGGTCGTCGCCCCCCGGCTGGAACGGCTGCCGCGCGACCGCGGTGAGC
>CAXTOE010000306.1:0-4051 GCA_964245685.1 uncultured Acetobacteraceae bacterium
TGGCGAACGTCGAGGCAGCCGTTGCTGCTGCCGAGCGGGGAGAGAGCTTCGAGACCAAGCGGACGATCAGCTTCGAGAACTGGACGACGTTCTTCCGGAGCATGACAGCCAACCGGATTGCCGTGCTTCAGCACGTGGCTGCGAGAGACGTGATCGCGAGCGTGCGGGAGCTGGCGATCGGGCTCGGCCGGGATTATGCGGCCGTCCATGCCGATGTCGCGGAGCTGGTGCGGCTCAGACTCTTGGAGCGTGACGGCCGAGCTATCCGATGTGAGATCGAGCCCGATCGCGCCGAGTTGGCAGCAGCGTGAGGTTGCCCTGCTTGTCCTATGTGTGGATCGACATGGAATATTAGCTCTAACGCGTTTCTCCGCTGCCTTCCGAGTTATTCGACACCGGCGAGCCTCGCTTTGAGAAAGTTGAGTTTGGCACAACCATACATCTGACATTCGCTCATCGTGAGCTTGGTGATCTGGGCTTTGGTTATTTCTTCTCAAAGTCAGGTTGTTGAAATACTGTGAAAGGACCAAGCGGATAATGTTCATGGTCTACGATCAATGCCCAAGATCCAGCTTATCGATCTCCTGACTTATCTGATGCCTAGCCGGTCTAAGGTCGCGATCACGCCCTGCCATGGAACCGCACCGATCCGCCTGACCCGCCGGAGGGCCACCTGCGGATCGTAGATCGGCTCACCCCGCAGCAGCGTCCGCGCTTCCAGCCGACCGGTCTCCGCCAGCAGCGCCGCCTCGGCCAGGATGGTGTCGTGCCGGCTCTGCGCCAGGGCCACCTGCGCCGCTCGCAAGTTCTCGTCGGCGATCAGCACGTCCAGCGTAGCACGCAGCCCGTCGGCATATTCGAGCTGATAGCCGCGCAGCGAGGTCGCGGCGGATCGGACCTGGTCCTGATTGGCCTGGGTCGCGGTCATGCCGGCGCGGAACGCGCTCCAGGCGGTGAGCACGGCCTGGCGGGCCTGCCGCGACGCGGTGTCCACCGCCTGCCGGTCCGCCTCGTTGCGGTCACGAGCCTGCCTGACCTGCGAGGCGGTCATGCCGCCGGTCACCAGCGGCTGGGTCAGCGTCACCAGGCCCGTCACCTCCCGGTCGTAGGACTGGTTCCGGAACGGCGCCGCCGGCCCGATATAGCCGAACTCGGCCTGCAGCCCGATCGTCGGCAGATAGGCTGACCGCGCCGTCGTCACGTCGGCCTCCGAGGCGGCCGCGGTCAGCCGGCTCTGCTGCAGGGTCGGCTCGGCGGCGTCGGCACGGGACAGCGCCACCTCGAGCGTCACGGGCAGGTCCGGTAGCGTCGCCGGCTGCAGCAGCGTCCCGGGTGGCGCGCCGACGACGGCCGCATAGCCGGCGCGGCTGGCCGCCAGCTGCGCGTCGGCATCGGCCAGCGACGCTCGCGCCCCGTCCCGCTGCGCCTCCGCCTGCGCGACATCGGTCCGCGTCACCTGGGCACCCAGCTTGAACCGGGACGTCGTCTCCGCCACCGCCCGCTCCAGCGTCGTGAGGTCAGCCCGTCGCACCGTGAGGATATCCTGGTCGCGCAGCACATCCATGTAGCTCTGGATCACCGCCTGGAAGGTTTGCGCCTCGACCAGGCGCAGGCCCTGCTGCCCGGCCTGCACTCGCGCGTCCGCGGCGCGCACCGCATTGGTAACCCGGCCGCCGGTGTAGAGCGGCTGCGTCACCGTGACGGCGGCCTCGGCCGCGTTGCTCTCGACCGTGCCGGCCGCGAGATCGGCCTGGTCGAACGGGCCGCGGCTGTAGCCGCCATCCAGCCGCGCCGTGACCAAGGGACGCCAGCCAGTACGTGCCTGCACCGCAGTCTCGTCGATGCCGCGCTGCGCCGCCCGCTGGCCGCGCAGCGTCGGGTTGCTTCGATAGGCCAGCGACAAGGCGTCCTGCAGTGTCTCGCCCGATGCCTGCGACGCGGTGCCGGCGAACAGCAGCATGCCGGCGGTGAGGATCAGCCTACTCATGGCGCAGCGCCAGTGCCGGCTCGGCGCGCGCCACTCGCCAGGCCTGCCCGAGCACGGTCAGCACCGAGACGATGAGCGAGCCGGCGGTCGCAGCGGCGAAGTAGCGCGGCGACAGCGCGATGCGCTGGTCGAAACCCGCCAGCCAGCCGCGCATCAGCATCCAGGCGATCGGCCAGGCGATCAGGTTAGCGATCAGCACCGGTCGGACGAACTGGCCGACCAGCAGCACCAGCACGTCACCGGTCGATGCGCCCAGTGTCTTGCGGATGCCGATCTCGCGGACCCGGCGCGCGGTGCTGAAGGACGCGAGCCCATAGAGGCCAACGCAGGCGATGGCGATCGCCAGGATCGCGCCGACGGAGAACAGGCGGGCGCGTTGCTGGTCGGGTCGGTAGAAGGCGGCTAGCCGGTCCTCGACGCTCTGCGCGCGGAACGGCTCGTCCGGCGCCAGCCTGCGCCAGACAGCCTGCAGCCGCCGCGTCATCTCGGCACGCGGCACGGCGGCGAAACGCACGACGATCGGGGCATTGTCGATGCCGTCGGTGCGCTCGAGGTAGAACTGCGGCGCGACCGACTCCCGCGGCGAGGTGAAGCGGACGTCGTCGACGACGCCGATGATCGTGAGCTGCTGCCTGCCGCCGGCGATGCCGAAATGCTGTCCCAGCGCTGCCTGCGGATCGCGATACCCGAGGCTCGATACCGCCGTGCGGCTGATGACGGTGCCGAGACGTGCCGGCACCGACGCGGTACCGGGCGGGACGTGCGCGGCATCGTCCGTGCCGTGCGTGGCGTCGAACACGCGGCCGGCCAGCAGCGGAATGCCGTAGGTGCGGAAGTAGTCGTCCGCGACGGTCTGGGAGACCAGGCTTGGCTGCGGTCCTGGCTGTCCCGGTCGGCTGCTCCCGTACAGGCTGATGTCGCCGCCGTTCGGTACGCCGTTCGATGCGCTCGCCGCGACCACGCCGGGCAGGCGTCGGAACTGGTCCAGGATCACGGGCTGCCGCGTGGTCAGCTGGGCGATGCTGGTGCTGAGCACCAGGATCAGGCCCTGGCGCTGGAAGCCGCGATCCGCCGCGCGCAGGAAGGCCGCCTGATCGTCGATCACCAGGGTGCAGATGGCGAACGAGATCGCAGCGACGAACTGCAGCAGCACCAGCAGCGCGCGCAGCCGGATCCCGGCGCGGCCGCCCGACGGCAGCCGGGCGGCGGCCAGCACCGGGGCGGCCTGGTAGCGTGCGAGCAGGACCGCCGGGTAGGATCCGGCACCCGCGCCGACGCCCAGCACCACCAGCGACAGCAGCGACAGCATCCACCCGTACTCGACGCGGAGCGACCAGCCGCCGAGTGCGTTCACCAGCCGCACCGCGATCTCGACCATCGCGAGACCGTGCGCAGCGCGACCTCGCGGGCACGCAGGCCGGCGCGCGCGGTGGCCAGGTTGACGTAGTTGATCGCGGCGATCAGCAGCGTCAGCACGCCGATGGCGCCGAGGCTGTAGACGATGCGGCGATCCACGCCGGCCGCGGTGCCGACGACGTCGACGTCGTGGAAATGCAGATCGGTCAGCGGCACCAGGGACAGGGCGTAATGCTCTTCGGGATGCGCGCCGGCGACGCCGCCGGTCACGCGGCGGCGGACGAAGCCGCGCAGGGCCTCGGAGAGCGAGCGCGCCGCGGCCGCACCGGCGAGGCGGAGATAGGTTTCGCCGTCGCCGTCCCAGCTGCGCAGCGACGGGTAGACGGCTTCAGACGCCGGGGTGAACGGGGCGAGCATCAGGAAGCGCAGCGTGGAGTCCGTCGGCAGATCGCGAAGGATGCCGGTCACCGAGACGGATCGTCTGCCAGCCCCCTCCGTCAGGACCAGGGTCCTGCCTAGGGCGGACTCGGTGCCGAAATATCTAAGCGCCGTCGCCTGACTAAGAACGACGGAAGACGGCGAGGAGAGCGCGGTCGCGCGATCACCGGCGACCAGCGGCAGCTTCAGCACGTCGAGGAAGTTCGGGTCGACCAGGGACAGGTAGTCGCTGCCGACGACGTCGCCGTTGGTGACCGTGAAGCGTCGCTC
>CAXTOE010000307.1:0-4049 GCA_964245685.1 uncultured Acetobacteraceae bacterium
CTTCACCGCCAGCTTCTTGAAGAAGAACACGACCGTGCCGTGCTCGCCGCGGCGCACTTGCCAGCCACGGGCCTGCGCCTGCTTGTAAGAGCACCAGCGGTTGTCGCCGGTGCTCCACGCGAAGGGCGACATCGCCAGCATGAGGATGTTGATCCCCGAGTAGCGCCGTCCGGTGGTGACGTTGCGCGGCAGCGCGTCCTGCCCGGCGAGGCCCGGGTTCCACGGCCGGCGCCAGGGCACCACGCCCGCCTCGAGGGCGCTGATGATGCGGTTGGTGACTTCCTGGTAGTGGTCGCGCGACGGGGAAGGCTGGCCGCTCTGCGGCTGACGACGGATGAAGCCCATGGTGCTCGGCCCTTTCCTGGCTCTGAACACCTCCCCGGCAGTCGCGTCCGGAGCGCCGGGGCAAAGGCGGCGCGGCACGCGACGGGATCGCAGCCGGCCCAGCGCAGCGGCCGGCGGAGACCCACCCTTTGCCGCGGCGTCCCGGTATGCGGCAGCTGTTTCTTGTTCCCCTACATCCTCTTGCTGGTCAGCCTGCTACTCGGCCACTCCCTACTTTTTCGGAGCTGTTGCAGTTGTCCGGCTTGGCTTCATTGCACCCGAGCCACCTCTCGGTGGGGGTGGCTGGTGCGACACGGGGGGCGTGTAGCCTTTCTGGATCACCTGGGACCCAGGCTGATAGCCTTCCGTAAGGGGACGATAGCCATCATTCGCCGTTTGTGGCCGGGCAGAAGAGCTTTTGGTCATGGCTACTCCTTGAACGCGATGTAGGAGATCTGTGCGCCGTCGACGTGCATGCCAAGCGTTCCCTCCAGCTCTTTCCATGCGCTGCCATCGGCTGGCACATCATACACTTTCTCGATGAAAATATCCTTCCGCCCGGGATCGGATGATGCCATCGACCTCGGCCCGAAATAGCCCGCGATCTCGGTGCCATCGGTCAGGGTAATCAGCACGTAGCACGGCTCGGTCCTACCGAAGATCCAGTCCCATCCCGTGGGGATAGGATTGATGGGCCGCAGCCGCACGAGCTTATAGAACCAGAGGCCACGATCCTGCTGGATGATCGACGCGCGGGCCAGGCCGAGCAGAACGGGCACCACGAAGATGATGAGAAACCAGGTGACACCCTGGGGCACGGCGCGATGCGGGAACAACGCATTCGTTGCCAGCAGGTAGATGAGCGGGGAGCAAAGAGCGTAGTTAACCGCGGTTGCTGTCAGAAGTCGGAGCAGGACCAGCGCCTTCTCACTGTTCTGATGCAGCGGCACGAAGTGTGACAGGACGCCATTGTAGATAAATCCTGGCACAAGCACCGCCAGGATTAGATAGAGGTCGGAGGTGCTCTCCAGCTTCATGTCCATGAGGCATTCTACCTTGTTCGCGGTCAGCAGGGTGGAGGAACGTCACGATCAGGAAGTGACAAATGCCCGACGTCGGTCTCCAAGCCGGGCTTGGACTCGGTCGTAGGCTTTGGCCAACACCATGCCGTCCCGCCCCATGAGGTCGAGCCGGATCGAGGGTCGGTAATCCGCCGCCGCGACGAGCAGGTCCAGGAAGCACCGGAAGCCCGTGTGCTCGGCGCAGATCCGGTCGAGGTGTGGTGTGCGTTCTGGCAGTCGCCGCGACGGGTGGGTGCGGATGTCGACGCAGAACGGCCCGGAGGCGACCATCCTGGCCTTTTCGTAGGCGGTCGGGATCGCGCCGGTGTGGCCCATCTTGCCGCGCACCACGACCGTGGCGAGCTGGCCGGTGCGCCGGTCATCCGGCCCGTAGAACGTGAAGGTGAAGACATGCGCCTCCATCGGATGGGTGCGCATGCGGGAGCGCGCACGCTGCAGGGCGAGCCGAAGGCCTGTGCTCATGGTTGCTCTCCGTCAGGACGCAGCGAAGGCGTCGACAGCAATGCGTGGGCGCACGTACGCGCGCCCGCAGTGGCTGGGGCAGTACGGCTTGCCCGGCACAGGCTCGTCGCCGCACAGGTGGAAGCCAGCTCTGCCAGGCTCGCCGATCGGCCACTGGCATGTGCCGGCCCGCCCGGCGGTCGCCGGAGAGGCAGGGTGGACGGGAGGCGGCTCAGGAGCCGGTGCTGGCAGGGGGGCAGCCGGCAGGAAGCTCGAAACTGCCAGGACTGGCGCGGTGATGCGTAGAGCCGGCTTCGGGCGATCAGGCGACGCAACGCGGATCGGTGACGGCCGCGCCGGGAGCTTCAGGCGATGGGCCTTGCCCACGATCGCGTTCTTGGTGGTGTCCATGCGGCGGCCGATCTCGGCGGTCGAATGGCCCTCGCCCCATAGGGTGCGCAGGGTCGCGACGGTCTGGTCGGTCCAGTCCATCTCGTTCGATGGGGCAGGCATCGGGGTCTTCCTTCATGGCTGGTGGAACCCCATTCCCGCGTCGGCCGGCGGCGCGCCGGGCAAGGGCGCCGCAGGCGCCTGGCCCGACCCTTGCGCGGCACGTCGCCGGCCGGCATCGCTCCTCCTCAGCTTGGTCCTGCTCCCTCCCCGAATGCTCCGGCCGGTAGGATCCACGCCTCCGGTCGCACCCGGACCGGTTCATCCCAGGCGTGCTGCAGCGTGAGACGAGCCAGGTCAGGCTGCTCGACCAGGGCCAGGTAGGGCCGGCCGCGATCGGCGAGGGCGCGGATGCTCCAGCTGCGCTGGATGGTGCGCCCGAAGCCTTCCTCATGCGCGGCGATGCGCTCGAACCAGTCCGGCGCGAGATAACGCATACTCGCCCACTGGTCGGCGCCGCCGAAGATGCAGGCGATACAGCTCAGCCGCGACCAGCCCAGCCGATAGGCGGGGGCCGGCACGATGCCGTGGCGGCGGAGCATGTCCCACACCGCCGCCTCGGACAGCGGGTGGACCGGCCGCCAATGGTCGACGTGGCGGCGCCGGCGGGTGCCGGCGCGGGTGTCGGAGCGGTCCGGCTCGAAGGTGGCGTAGCCCGCCCGCGCCCGGCTCTCCTCGGCACGCTCGCCGGTGACGATCAGGGTCCGCCGATCCAGGAACCGGTCCTGGTTGCGGATCAGCGCCGCCATGACGTCGATCTTGAGGTAGGCGGAGCACCAGCGCTGGTTCAGGTCGGCCGCGACCTGCGGGAAGCGCAGCCGGGTGCCGGCTGGACCCTGCCCGCCGACGCGGCCGATGGTGCCCTCCGGAGTCTGAAAGCAGATCGGTGCGGTCGGCACCCCGTCGCGCAGCATCTCGCGCAGGAAGCCGCCCTCCTTCCAGGACAGGTAGAGCGGCACGCCCAGCGCCTGCGTGACGGCGCGGCAGTAGGCGGTGGTGCAGGGCCAGTCCATGAACGACGGCCCGGCCCCGTCGACGTCGTGGTGGTAGACGTCGATGCGCTCGGGCGGCACGCCCGCCTCCAGCACCGTCAGCAGCGAGGCGACGCTGTCCTTGCCGCCCGAGAAGGCCACGACCACGCGGTCGTAGCTCCCGAGGTCCGGCACGGTGGCATGAGACGCCAGCATGGCGCTCACGCTTCGTCTCCTGCACGCACGCTGAGTGCGACCGCGACCGGCCTCACCCAGATCGGCACGGCCGACAGCATGAAGCCCTGGCCACTCCAGGCGAGCAGCAGGGTGGTGCCCATCGTGCCAGCGATCGCCTCCGCCGCATCCGGGGGCACGGCATTGCCGATGCGCTCGCGCCAGGCGGCGTCGGACAACCCGTCGAGCTCCAGCTGCTCCTCCGGCTCGACCAGGCTCTGCAGCCCGGCCAGCTCGAAGGTGGTGAACGGCCGGTGCCAGGTGCCATCCAGCGCCCGGATCACCGTCACCAGCCGGTCGGTGGCCAGGGGCAGGCGGGGGTCGGCGACGGACCAGCGGCCGTTGTCCTGGCAGGCGGCCGAGGACACCGCGCCGGCAGTGGCACCCCAGGGGAGCACCCCGAAGTGGCCGGCGGTCGCATAGTCGTCGCCCTTCTCGCGCTGCAGACCGGGACGCGGGTCGGCGACGCACATGGCGCCGCCCGAAGGATGGTGCGCACCCGTCACCGTGCCCGACTGCGCGTCCCATTTCGTCATCCGCAGCACGT
>CAXTOE010000308.1:0-322 GCA_964245685.1 uncultured Acetobacteraceae bacterium
ACCAGGTGAAGTTCATCAGCAGCTTGTTGAACACGCGCCTGAGGAAGAGGTGGTCGGCGACGCCGGTGCACTCCCGGTCCATCTCGAACACCCGCCAGGCCGACCAGGCATGCACCGGCGGATTGGCGTCGCTGAACGACCACTCGTAGGCGGGCAGTGCGGCGTTGGGATGGATGAACCACTCGCGGGTCAGCAGCAGGATCTGCTGCTTGGCGAAGTCCGGGTCGACCAGCGCCAGCACCGGGCATTGCAGCGCGAGGTCCCACGAGGCGAACCAGGGATACTCCTACTTGTCCGGCATCGACATGATGTCCGACGCCCC
>CAXTOE010000308.1:332-4036 GCA_964245685.1 uncultured Acetobacteraceae bacterium
GTTGCGCACCGCGCCGCGGCCGGGCGGCGGCTTCGGCGGCCTCGCGTCGCCCTCCAGCCAGAGGTGCACGTTGTAGTAGTAGAACTGCTTCGACCAGATCATGCCCGCCAGCGCCTGCCGCTGCACCGAGCGGCGGTCCGCGTCCGGGTCGCGCGCCTGTAGTGCAGCGTAGAACGCGTCGGCCTCTTCGAGGCGCAGCCTGAAGACGTCGTCGAAATTGTCGAAGGGTGCCGCCGTGTCGGCTTCCGGGCGCAGCCGCAGCCGCAGTACGCGCTCCGCCCCGGGCGCGAGGTCGATCTCGTGCAGGGCGGCGCACTTGGTGCCGCGCCGTTCGGGATTGATCGCGCCGACGTCGCCGGCCACGACGAAGTCGTTGATCCCGTCCTTGAAGAAGCCGGGTGCCGCCTCGCCGTAGAGCCTGCGCACGTTGGTCTCGTTGTCGCAGAACAGCAGCCGGTCGGCGCTCTCGACGAAGCAGCGCATCGGCTCCAGGCCCGGGTGCTGCGCGTGCAGCTCGTGCTCGGAGATCGCCTGCAGCGACGGCTTGGCGACGCCGTCCGCCCACGACCAGTCGTTGCGTGCCCAGAGCTGCGGCAGCACGCTCACCTGCGCCGCGTCGGGTCCGCGATTGACGATGCGGACGCGCATCAGGATGTCGTCCGGTGACGCCTTGGCATACTCGACGAACACGTCGAAATAGCGCCCGTCATCGAACAGGCCGGTGTCGATCAGCTCGAACTCGGGACGATCCTGGCCGCGACTGCGATTTTCCGCGACCAGCTGCTCGTAGGGATAGGCGCGCTGCGGATACTTGTAGAGCATCTTGAGGTAGGAATGCGTCGGCGTCGCATCGAGATGGTAGTAGAGTTCCTTGACGTCCTCGCCGTGGTTGCCTTCCGAGTTGTTCAGGCCGAACAGCCGCTCTTTGAGGATCGGGTCGTGCCGGTTCCACAGCGCGAGCCCCAGGCACCAGCGCAGCTTCTCCTCGCCGAAGCCGGCGAGCGCGTCCTCTCCCCAGCGATAGGCGCGCGAGCGCGCATGGTCGTGCGGCAGGCTGGTCCAGGCCTCGCCGTCGGCGCTGTAGTCCTCGCGCACCGTGCCCCACTGCCGGTCGCTCGGATACGGACCCCAGCGACGCCAGGCCACGCCCGCGCGCGCCTCCAGCAGGCGGGCGCCCTCGCGGGTGCGCATGATCTCGCCCTGGATCATGCGCCGAGCTTCGCGACCAGGGCGTGCAGCCGGGCTCGCGTGCCCTCGTCTGCGCAGCCGTTCACCGCCTCCGGACGCCAGTGCCGCTGGAAGGCGCGCAGTGTCGTGGCCAGCCTGTCGTCCATCCCGCCCTCATCCTCCACCTCGTAGCCGACCGCGCGCAGCTGGCGCCGGACCGGCAGCAGCCTGGGCGCGTCGCGTACCGCATCGTCCTGACCGGTACCCTGGCCCGGACCCGCCATCTCGTACGGCCAGATGCCGATGCCGTCGCGCGCCAGCGCCGCCCAGGGGAACAGCTCGCCGGGATCCTGCTTGCGGTCGGGGGCGACGTCGCTGTGCCCGAGCACGCGTGCGGGCGGGATCGGGTGGCGGCCGATTATGTCGAGGCAGAGCCGGCGCACCGCCTCGAGCTGCGGGTCGGGAAAGATCCGGTAGCCCCACTCGTGTCCCGGGTTGACGATCTCGATGCCGATCGAGCTGTCGTTGAGGTTCTCCCGGCCCTGCCAGAACGAGACGCCGGCATGCGCCGCGCGACGATGCTCCTCGACCAGCCGGAACACCCGGCCGTCCTCCTCGACGACGTAGTGCGAGGACACGCCCGCTTCCGGGTCGCACAGGCGGGCGATCGCCGCGGCACCGCTGCGCATGCCGGTGTAGTGCAGGATCAGCGTGTCGACGACCGCGCCTTCGGGACGGTCGCGCTGGTTGGGGCTGGCCAGCAGGATCATCGGGACCCGCACGGGCGCGACGCAGCCGGCCTCATCCTATAGGCCGCGCTCACGCTTGATCCGGTCCCAGGCGGCGTTGATCCGCGCCACCCGGTCGCCCGACTTGACGATGACCGCCGGCGGCACGCCGCGCGCGGTCATCGAATCCGGATGGTTCTCGCGCATCAGCCGGCGCCAGGTCTGGCGGATCTCGTCGTCGCTGGCGCCCGGCTTCAGTCCGAGCACCGCGTAGGCGTCGGGCTCCTCCGAGCCGGGTCGCGCGGCACCGCTCTCCGCGCGCTCCCAGGAGGCGCGCGACAGCCCCATCACACGGTGCACGCGGCGTAGGAAGTCGGTCTCCTGCGGGTTCAGCGCCCCGTCGGCGCGGGCGATGGCGAACAGCGCCACCAGCACGTCCTCCAGCACGGTGCGCTGATCGGCGAACGCCTGCGCCAGCTCGGAGGCGAACGGCTCGAAATCGTCCGTGCGCGTGCGCGCCTGGTCGAACAGCCGGCCGATCTCGCGCGTCGATTCCGGCGGGATGCGGAAGCAGCGCTTGAAGGTGTCGATCTCGCGCCGGTTCACCGGCCCGTCGCACTTGGCGAGCTTGGCGGACAGCACGACGGCGACGATGGCGAACAGCTGGTCCTTGCGGCCCATCACGGTCGCCATCCGTGCGGCCACCCGCGCCGCGGCACCGCCGGGGTCGGGCTGCAGGCGTCCGCGCATGTCGCCGACCGCGCTCAGCCAGCCGCCGGCCGGCGGGTCGAGCAGAGACCCGCGATCCGCCGCGTGACCCAATGCCGCGCCCAGCACGGCACCCATCGGACCGCCCATCGCGAAGCCGGTCACGCTGCCGAAGAGCTTGCCCCAGATTGCCATCCCTGCGGCAATATCACGCGCGGCGGCTGCCGGCCAAGCAAGCCGCGCCGCCGAGGCGTCCTCGCCCGGTCAGGCCCGGGCCTACGCTCGGGCTCAGGCCGCGAAGTGGCGCGGGCGATCGACGCAGACGCGGTGGGCGAGCTTCAGCAGCGAGCGCGCGCTGGTCGGCAGGCCGGCGCGGTCTGCCTGCTCGGCGAGGATCAGCAGCTGATGCGACAGGGTCAGCGGGCTGACCGGGAAGGCGGTGACGTCGTGCTCGACGGAGTGCGGCTGCATCGGGGTCTTCCTTTTGGGGCGCGGTCTCGGCCGTGTTGGCCGCATCGAGACGATGCCGCAATGATCTTTCCGAAAGGTTAACGCGCCTGAGAGCCGTCGCAATTTTTTGCGCGGCCGACGGTCCATCGAATGTCGCGATTTAGCGACCGGTCTCACGCCCCTGCCGCAGCGCCCGCACGCGCAGCGCCGAGGCCAGCGGCCGCTGCTGGTCGCGCTCCTGGTCGATACGCGCCACCAGCGCCGAGAGGGTGCAGCCCTCTGCCTTCGCGAGCTGCTCCAGGGCGTGCCAGAACTCGGCTTCGAGGGCGACCGAGGTGCGGTGGCCGGAGAGCGACACGCTGCGCTTGAGCAGCCAGTGCCGACCGCTCACCCGGCGGCCAGCCGCGAGAGCGCCCAGTCGGCGGCCTCCGCCACCACCGGGTCCGGGTCCGCGGCCAGGCGCCGGGCCGCCTCGACCAGCGAGGCGTCGCCGGAGTTGCCGATCGCGATCAGCACGTTGCGCACGAACCGGTCGCGGCCGATGCGCTTGATCGGCGAGCCGCTGAACAGCGCGCGGAACCCGGCCTCGTCCAGCACGGCAAGCTGCGCCAGGTACGGCGCCGTCAGCTCCGGCCGGGGCTGCAGCTTGGC
>CAXTOE010000309.1:0-2104 GCA_964245685.1 uncultured Acetobacteraceae bacterium
TTCACCTTGGCGACGGTGGACCCGGACTCGATGTCGTTCGGCGCGCTCCGCTCGGCGATCCGCGACCTGTCGGACGCCGGCCGCCCGACCAAGGCGCTGGAGGGCTCCGCCTGGCACAAGCTGTCGGGGCCGCTGTCGGCGGTGCTGATGCCGCTGCTCGGCAGCGTCGAGCGGACCCTGCCGCTGCCGGAGAGCATCGGCCGGCCGGTGCTGCCGCAGCGCTCGACGCCCGGCGGCGGCTACGGCCCGGCACGCGCCGCCGCGACGGCGATGGAGCATCGCTGATGCGACGGCTTCCGCTCGCCGGCGCGTGCCTCGCAGCCTCCCTCCTCGGCCTCTCGACGGCGGCGCTGGCGCAGACCCTGCAGGCGCTGCCGATCCCCGGGCAGGCCTGGAGCTTCCAGGGCGCGTTCGGCAGCTTCGACCTGGCGAGCGCGCAGCGTGGCTACGCGGTCTATAGCCAGGTCTGCGCGTCCTGCCACTCGATGAAGCAGGTTACCTTCCGCGACCTCTCCGGACTCGGGCTCGACGACGACCAGATCCAGGACATCGCGTCGGGCCAGCCGGTGCCGGGCGGCACCGACGCACAGGGCCGCGTGGTGCTGCGCGCGGCGACGCCGGACGACCATTTCCGCGCGCCGTATCCGAACGACGCGGCGGCGCGGGCGGCCAACAGCGGCATCGCACCCCCCGACCAGTCGCGGCTCGCGCTCACCATCCCCGGCGGCCCGAGCTTCATACAGGCCTACCTGACCGGCTTTCGCGACGCGCCACCCGACGTCACCCTGGCCGCGGGCATGCACTACAACGACTACGTGCCGGGCAACGCGGTGGCGATGCCGGACGTGCTGGAGGACGCGCACGTCAGGTACGCCGACGGCACCAAGCCGACCAAGCTGCAGATGGCGCACGATGTCAGCACCTACCTCGCCTGGACGGCGCAGCCGCACCTGGAGGAGCGCCGACGCATGGGGGTACGGGTGGTGATCTACCTGGCCGGGCTGCTCGGCCTGGTGTTCGTGGTCAAGCGCAAGGTCTGGGCCGATGTCCGCTCCTGAAGCCGGCCACGAGTGCGGGATCCAGCCGGTGATCGGGCTGATCGGCGGCTCGGGCCTCTACGACATCGAGGGCCTCGAGGACAAGGTCTGGCGCGAGGTCGAGACACCGTGGGGCCAGGCCTCGGACGCGCTGCTGTTCGGCCGGCTGGCAGGGGTGCGCTGCGTGTTCCTGCCGCGCCACGGCCGCGGCCACCGCATCCCGCCGAGCCGGGTGAACTACCGCGCCAACATCGACGCGCTGAAGCGCTCGGGCGTGACCGACGTGGTGTCCCTGTCGGCGGTGGGGTCGCTGAAGGAGGAGCTGCCGCCCGGCCACTTCGTGATCGTCGACCAGTTCATCGACCGCTCGTTCGCCCGCGAGAAGAGCTTCTTCGACAGCGGCATGGTGGCGCACGTCTCGATGGCGGATCCGCTCTGCCCGCGCCTCGGCGACGCCCTGCAAGCCGAGGCGCTCGCACTCGGCCTGCCGGTGACGCGCGGCGGCACCTACCTGGTGATGGAGGGGCCGCAATTCTCCAGCCGCGCCGAGAGCCAGCTCTACCGCTCCTGGGGCTGCGCGGTGGTCGGCATGACCAACATGCCCGAGGCGAAGCTCGCCCGCGAGGCGGAGCTCTGCTACGCCACCGTCGCCATGGTGACGGACTATGATTGCTGGCATCCGGGCCATGACAGCGTCACCGTCGAGGCGGTGGTGAAGGTGATGCAGTCCAACGCCGACCGTGCGCGCAGCCTGGTCGCCGGCGTGATCCCCCGCCTCGGCCAGCGCCGCGGCCCGTGTCCGGCGGGCTGCGACCGCGCGCTCGACCACGCCCTGATCACGTCGCCCGGCGTCCGCGATCCGGCGGTGCTGGCGCGGCTCGACGCGGTCGCCGGGCGCGTCCTCGCACCCGGCTGACCGCGATGGCTACGGTCAAATCCTTCCCATCACCAGCAGGATGATCACCACGATCAGCACCAGGCCCAGGCCGCCGGACGGGAAGTAGCCCCAGCCGCCGCTATAGCCCCAGGTCGGCAACGCGCCGATCAGGAGCAGGATCAGGATGACC
>CAXTOE010000309.1:2114-4033 GCA_964245685.1 uncultured Acetobacteraceae bacterium
TCCGAGCATGCGAGCTATCTCCGTCAGGTTGCCTCGGCGGACATAACGATAACAGTTACGATCGGTTCATGATCGTGCTGCCGGAAAATCGCGCTGCAGCCGCGTCCCCGGCACCGGGCTCGCGGGCCGCCGGTCAGAGATGGTGCTGCAGGAAGGTCAGGCTGCGCTCCTGGGCGAGGGCGGCCGCGCGCGCCTCGTAGCTGCCGCGCTCCGAGCAGCCGAAGCCGTGACCCGCCCCCTCGTAGACGAAGATCTCCACGCCAGGCTGGTCGGCGCGGATCGCCTCGACGTCGGACAGCGGGATGTGGTCGTCCTCGGCGCCGAAATGCAGCTGCACCGGGCAGTTCGGCACCGCGTCCTTCATCGCCGCGATGCCGCCGCCGTACCAGCCCACGGCGGCCTTGAAGCGCTGCGTGCGGGTCGCCGACGCCCAGGCCAGCGTACCGCCCCAGCAGTAGCCGATGATACCGACGGTCTCTCGCCCGAGCGCCTCGGCGGCGGCGAGGACGTCCGCGAGCGTGTCCTCCGGCTTGATCTTCTGGTACAGCCCGACGCCGCGCTGCATGTCGGCACCCTCGTAGCCCATCTCGACGCCGCGCTCGACGCGGTCGAACAGCGCCGGTGCCACCACGTGGTAGCCCGCATCGGCGAAGCCGTCGCAGACGCTGCGGATATGATGGTTCACCCCGAAGATCTCCTGGACCACCACCAGTGCGCGCGGGCTATCGGGCAGTCCGGCTTCGTAGGCGGAGAGGCCGTGGCCGTCCGTCGCGGTGAGGGTGATGATCTTGCCCATGCTGCTCGTCCTTGGAAGCGGAATGCGGCAGGATGGAGCGATGGGCGAGATCGTCAACCTAAACCGGGTCAAGAAACAGCGTGCCCGCGCGCAGGACGCCGCATTGGCCGAGGAGAACCGCGTCCGCTTCGGCCGCACCGGGGTCGCCAAGCTGAACGACCGGCGGGCGGAGGCGGCGCGCCGTGCGCTGCTCGACGGGGTGCGTCGTGAGGAGGCGCCGGACCGGCAGGAGTAGCGGGATGCGGGTACAGGGCAGGCAGGGGCCTTGCCCTTGACCCACTGGGGCCGGAGGCCCCAGACCCCGGTCGGCGTCGCCTACTGCAGGGTCAGCACGGCGCTCGGGGTGCGGATGCTGGGTGGGCGGATCAGGGTCAGCGAGCCGACGCGGACCGAGTGCAGCCTGCCCTCGATCTCCTTGCGCCAGAAATCCAGGAACTTGTGCAGCGTCGGGTATGCCGGCGCGATGTCGAGCTCCTGCCAGATATAGGACTGCAGCATCGCCGGATGATCGGGCAGGTGATAGAGGATCTCCGCCGTGGTCAGGCGGTAGTCCTTGAGCTGCAGCGACAGGCTCATGAGCGTCTCCGACGGGATGGCGAAGCTTTCGTGACGGTGCTCGATCCTGGCCTGTCCCGTCCAGGCTTCGCAACAAGAAAATCCTGTTCGATCAAGCACTTGGCACTCGAAACGTGAGAGTGCTGCCGAGCCCTTGACTACGACGTCGCCCCAGCCTACACCGCCTCCCTGGCGACCTTGGCACTCAGTGTCTCGGAGTGCCAGCAACCGGCGGCGTCGCTTCGGGCAAGGACGTCGCCTCGATCGAGGAGCGATCCGAAATGGCAAGTTTCCGTCCCCTGCACGACCGGGTCGTGGTCCGCCGGCTGACCGGCGAGGAGAAGACCGCGGGCGGGATCATCATCCCGGACACCGCCAAGGAGAAGCCGATGGAGGGCGAGATCATCTCCGTCGGCGTCGGCGCCCGCAACGAGCAGGGTCAGATCGTGGCCCTGGACGTCAAGGCCGGCGACCGCGTGCTGTTCGGCAAGTGGTCCGGCACCGAGGTCAAGATCGACGGCGAGGAGCTGCTGATCATGAAGGAGAGCGACATCATGGGCGTCATCGA
>CAXTOE010000310.1:0-2924 GCA_964245685.1 uncultured Acetobacteraceae bacterium
GCTCTACACCCTGCAGAACACGCTGGGCACCGACGACGGCCTGCCGATCCAGCGAGTGCGGTCCTTCCCGCATTTGATGAGCAACGGCGCCCGCGGCGTCTACCGGCGCTTCGGGATTGACCTCGACACTTACGGCACCACCTCGGCGACCTTCGACCTGGCCTATTCCTGGGATCGTGGCATGACCTTCCCGGCGAGCTTCTCGGTCACCGTCGATGCCTCGGGCCAGGAGTTTCCGTCGATCTTCCGCCTCGGCATGGGCCGCGACCGGGTGTTCCAGGTCTCGTGGACGGATCCGAACATCTCGGCGCTCAACGGCGCCTTCGTGTGGGCGGACGCGGCGAGCTCGTGAGCCTCCCTGCCCCTCCCGCCGTCGGCTTTCCGGGCACCGCGCCGCTGCTCGACAATTCCGTGGGCCGGCTGACCCCGGTCTGGCTGCGCTTCCTGCTGACCCTGTTCAACCGCACCGGCGGCGCCTCGGGTCAGGTCTATCTCGACGCGGCCGGCACCATCTCGGTGCAGTACGACGGCACGTCGTTCGTCTTCCTCAACAAGCAGGTGCGGGTGGCGTCGCTGAACGCCAGCACCGGCGCCCTGACCACCAAGGGACCGGTGACGCCCAGCGGCACGCCCTGAATTAGGTCTCGCGCCGGACCCGAAACGAGTGTAGACCCGAAGGTCTTACGGCGCGGCACGCTCGCCCCTCCGGCAATGCAGACGGGACATCCCGTCCAGACCATCGCATTGACCGAGAGGTGCCCCCTGCGGAACTTCCTGCGCATCGCCCAAGGCGAGAACGTCCTGCCGGTCCTCGGCGAGATCATGCGCAAGCCGTGGGTGTGGGATCTCGACGACAGCCGGCAGGGCGTCGCGGACGCGGTCGCGCAGACCGATGCCGTCCTGATCCGCTACCCGGTGTTCGACGACGGCTCGGAGTATGTCGGCTCGACCGACACGCCCTGGCGGATCGCGGCGCGCGAGCTGCCCTCGGTGCGCGGCGTGGTGCTGCGCCTGATGAGCGCCGTCGGCGCCTATTCGCTCGGCCGCGTGCTGATCTCCCGGCTGCGGCCCGGCGGCAGCATCGCGCCGCACGCCGACGCCGGCGTCGCCTATGCCGACCAGCCGCACATCGCGCGCTACGTCGTGGTGCTGCAGGGACAGCCGGGCTCGCTGTTCGTGTGCGGCGACGAGACGGTGTGCATGCTCACCGGCGAGGTCTGGACTTTCGCGGCACCCGTGCTGCACAGCTGCGTCAACAACAGCACCGAGGATCGGCTGCACCTGATCGTCGACCTCCTGGTCTGGGGGCGCGAGTGATCAGCGCCGCCGTCGAGCCCTGGGAGGAGTTTCGCTCCGAACTGGAAGGCATGATCGAGGCGCATTACCGCCAGCTCGCGCTCAACCAGGATCAGGTGCCGCTGGCGCCGATGTGGGAGCAGTACGCGGCCAAGGACGAGGCCGGGCAGCTCGTGCTGGTGGTCGCGCGGCAGAACAAGACGGCCATCGGCTACTACATCGGCTTCTGCACGCCGCACATGCATTACGGCACGTGCCTGACCCTGTTCACCGACATCTTCTTCATCCGCGAGGACGCCCGGAAGGGCTGGGCGGGCGCGCGGCTGTTCCACGCCGTCGAGGAGGAGGCGCGGCGCCGCGGCGTGCAGCGGTGGATCGCCTCGACCAAGCTGCACAGCGATGCGGGGCCGCTGCTCCGCTACCTGCGGTTCGCGGCGATCGAGACCGTCTACTCCAAGTGGATCGGACCCGTCTGATGGGCATCGCGGCAGGAGTGGCGGCGGCAGGGGTCGCGGCAGGCGTCGGCAGTTCGGTGCTGTCGTCGGGGGCCGCGAGCAGCGCGGCGCAGACGCAGGCCAATGCCGCGACGGAGGCGAGCAACAACCAGCTCGCGGCGACGCAGGCGGCGCAGGCGATCCTCAAGCCCTATGTGACGGCGGGCAACAACACGCTTGCGGCGCAGCAGGCGCTCGCGAGCAGCACCAACACGGGTGCTGCCGGCGTCGGCATCGGCATCGCAGGCGCGCAGAACGCCCTGGGGGCGCAGGGTACCGCCCTGACCGCGCAGCAGCAGATCGCGAACTCCGAGAACAACGAGATCGGGGCGGCGCAGACGGCGCAGGCCGGCGCGGACCAGCAGATCGCGCTGCAGACCGGCGCCGTGGCCCAGGCCGGCGGCTCGCTCGCCAACGAGAGCACCGCGCTGGCCGGCGCCGGGACGGAGCTCGCCGGGCAATCGACCGACCTGGCCGGCGCCAACGTGTGGAACCAGGCCGGCGGCACCACGATCGGCACCGCGTCGAGCAACATCGCCGCCGGCAACGCCAACGTGGCCAGCGCCACCGGCCAGACCAACCTGCTCGCGAACGGCATTAACGAAGCCACGCTGCAGAACACGCCCGGCTACCAGTTCACCCTGCAGCAGGGGCTGGAGAGCACCCAGAACAGTGCCGCCGCGCGCGGGCTGGCCACGTCCGGGGCGGCGCTCAAGGGTGCGGCGAGCTACGCGACCGGCCTCGCCGACAACACCTACCAGAACCAGTATGCCGACATCCAAGCCGCCGGCGCGCAGTACCTCGCCGACGCGAACACGAATTATGCCGGCGCCACCTCGACCATTCAGCAGGGCGAGGGCGAGCTCGCCACCGGGACGAACTACACGAACGCGGCCGACGCGTACGGCAATGCCGCGGCCGGCTACGACAACCAGGCGACGGGCTACGCCAACCAGGCGACCGGGTACGAGGCGCAGGGCGCGGGCTATGGATCCGCGGCGCAGAACTACCTGAGCAACGCGGCATCGAGCGTCAACATCGCAGGCGTGGTCAACAACCAGGCGACCCAGTATGGCGCCGCCGCGTCCGGCTACAACAACGACGCCACCGGCTACCTCAACCTGAACACCGGCC
>CAXTOE010000310.1:2934-3567 GCA_964245685.1 uncultured Acetobacteraceae bacterium
CCAACGACGCGAACCGGCTGTCCACGCTGACCAACCTAGGCGAGAATGCTGCGGCCGGGACCGGTGCTGCCGGTATGTCTGGCGCCAACGTGGCCGGCGGCTATGCGACCTCAGGCGCAGCCTCGACCGCCGCCGGCACGGTTGCCAGCACCAACGCGCTCGGTCAGGGCCTAGTCAATGCCACATCGCCGAGCAATTATCTTCAATATCAGCAGCTCCTGGCTGGGCAGACGCCGACCGAATAGACCACGACCGCCTCCTACACGCCGACGACGAGCAATCAACTCGCCTATGTGGCGCCCGCTTCCTACTCGCCCGCCTAGGCCGCGGCGATGTCAGACACCCAGGTCAATCCGCAGATCCCGCTTGGCGCCGGCAATTACCTGGCGACGCAGACGCCTGCTGCACGCCTCGCGCAGTTCGCAACGACGCAGAATGCGCTGCAGAACAACCAGATTCAGCAGCAGACCTTCGCCGCGCAGAAGGCGGTGGGTGCTGCGATCCAGGCGGCCACTGATCCGACCACCGGGCAGCTCGACACCGGCAAGGCATCGATCCTGATCAGCCAGGACCCGAACGCGGCGCCGCTCGCGCAGCAGGCGACGGCGCAGATCTACGCCAACAAGCTGGATC
>CAXTOE010000310.1:3577-4022 GCA_964245685.1 uncultured Acetobacteraceae bacterium
GGATCAGATGAACCTGACCAGCGCCCAGCAGAAGACCATGGCCTTCACCACGGGCTACTTCGCCAACAGCCTGCGCACCCTGATCGCCGAGGGGCAGGCGAAGGCGGCGCAGACTGGCAACCCGGCGGACGCGCAGATCACGCTGCCGCAGGTGACCAGCGAGCTCGCCGACGGCTTCAGCAAGGGCGTCTTCGGCGACCCGTCGACGTCGCAGGCCAAGGCGGCGGTCACCGCCATGGTCGGGCAGCTTCCGACCGATCCGGCCGGGCTGCAGAGCTACGTGCACACGCACGCGGTCGATATGGGCAACTGGCACGATGCCCTGCAGACAGCGATCACCGGGACGCCGACTGCCGTCAACACCGGTGCCGGCGTGCAGGGTGCGACGCAGGATCCTGTCACGGGCGCTCTCAGGCCCGCCGGCGGCTTGCTCGCGACCCAGCTC
>CAXTOE010000311.1:0-3117 GCA_964245685.1 uncultured Acetobacteraceae bacterium
TAGGTCACGGTGACGGTCTTGTCCGGCTGGGTCGTGTCGTCGCCGTCGAGCACGACGCGCACCGCGGCCGCCGCGATCTTGACCGGCCGGGCGGCGCTGGCGCAGCCGAAGCCGACCAGCCAGTCGCCGTCGCGCATCGAGCGCGGCGCGGCAGTGCGGTCGGCCCAGCCGAACGCGTCCGCGCCGGCATCGAAGCAGCGCATCAGCGGGCGCGTGGTGAAGGGCTTGCCGGTGATCGGATCGCGGGCGGTATCGTTGCGTCGCCGCAGCGTGATCGGATCGATCCGCAGCGTGCAGGCCAGCTCGTCGAGCGCGCTCTCCAGCGCGAACAGGTAGGGCATCTCCGGCGGCGCGCGCATCGGACCCGGCGTGTTGCGGTCCACCCGCGCGGCCGCCTCGTGGGTGCGCACGGCGGCGCAGTCGTACAGGCTGGCGGTGACGTCGGTGCCCTCCATCGCGAAGGTGTCGAAGCGCGACGCCACCATCTCCGCCTCGTGGATCAGCGCCAGCAGCCGGCCGTCGGCGGCAGCGCCGAGCCGGACGCGATGCCGCGTCTCCGGCCGGTAGTTGGCGATGGTGAAGCACTGCGCGCGCGTCGGCACCAGCGTCACCGGGCGGCCCAGCCGGCGCGCGGCACAGGCGACCAGTGCGGTGTGCTGCGACAGCGCCATCTTGGAGCCGAAATGACCGCCGAGGAACGGCGCCACCACGCGCACGCGGGCCGGATCGAGCCCGAGCTGATGCGCCAGACCATGCTGTGCTGCCACCACGAAGCGGGTCGGCTCGTAGACGGTCAGCCCGCCACCTTCCCAGACGCAGCTGGTGGTGAACAACTCCATCGGGTTGTGGTGCTGCGTCGGCGTGCTGCTGCGGGCGTCGATGCGATAGGGTGCCGCGGCCAGCGCCGCGTCGGCGTCGCCCGCCGCCGGATCCTCGTGCGCCGGCTTCAGCTGCGCGAGCGCCACGCGCTCGACACCCGGATCGTCGAAGCCGAAGGCGGCCGGCAGCGCCTCGAGCCGCACCCGGACACGCGACGCCGCGTGCTCCGCCACCTCCCGGCTCTCCGCGATGGCCAGCGCCACGATCTGGCCCGGATAGGCGACGCGGTCGGATCCGAGCGGGAGCCAGGAGCTGTTGGCGTATCCGCCCTCCATCAGGTGACGGACCGGGCGGATCTCGCCGGCCAGGTCGCGGTAGGTGAGGATCTGCAGCACGCCGGGCGACCAGGCGGCGTCGAGATCGAAGCCGACAATGCGCGCGGGACCGGTCGGGCTGGTCACCAGCGCCGCGTGGGCGGCATGGCGCAGCGGCTGATCGGAGCCGAAGCTCGCGCGCCCGGTCACCTTCAGCCGGCCGTCGATGCGGGTGTGCGGGCGGCCGACGATCGGGTCCGCATCGGACCGGCTGTTCAACGAGGCTCTCCCGGCTGCGCGTGACGCCGCTACAAGCGGGCGTCCCGCCGCCGGGTTGCACGCGTCGGGACGCCGCCGAGGGGACGACGCGCTGCGCGTGCGCCCGAACCTGCGCCCGTGCCCTAGGCGGCGGAGCGACCCGTCGACGGCGACGGCCAGATCGCCTGGTCGCGCACGATGCCCTCGAACTGCGGCCTGGCGAAGTAGAAGCCCTGCATGAAGCGGCCGCCGACCGAGAGCAGCGCCTCGACCTCGCCAATCCGCTCCACGCCCTCGAGCACCATCTTGATGCCGACCTCGGCGCCGAGCGCGATCATGCTGGCGATGATCGCGAGCCGGACCCGGTCCTGGTCGCAGTCCTGTATCAGCGCGCGGTCGAGCTTGACGATGTCGGGCTTGAGTTCGGCGAGCCGCGACAATCCCGAGTAGCCGGTGGAGAAGTCGTCGAGCGCCACCTTGAAGCCGTGACGGCGATACTCCGTGATGATCGCCTTGAGGTGGTTGGTGTCGGCGATGTCCTCGCTCTCGACGATCTCGAAGGTGAGCCGGTTCTTGTCGAAGCCGGTTCGGGTGGCGGCGTCCAGCGTCAGCCGGATGCAGCCGCGCGGCTCGTAGACCGCGTTGGGCAGGAAGTTGATGTTGAGCTGCCGGTCGATCCCGAGCTTGGCTGCCATCTCGATCGCACGTACCCGGCAGGCCTGGTCGAAGGCATAGAGGTTCTCGGTGTTGAGCTGCGCCAGCACCTCGCCCGCACCCTGCCCCTCGGTGCCACGCACCAGCGCCTCGTAGGCGTCGATGCGATGCTCCGCGAGGTCGATCACGGGTTGGAAAGCCATCGAGAAGGGGAAGACCTGCTGTCCTTGCCTGCAGGCGGCACAGTGATGGGACATTTTCTTTCGCCGTCATTGGAAGTCAGGCGATCCTGCGCCGGGATCGTTAACATCAGGTGAAATGCCGCGCGGCGATCCGGTCGCCTCGCGCGTTGTCCGGCGCTTCCGTCCCGGCCATGCTGCATCGCGTCGCGGCGCCCGCTGATGGAGAACGGTCATGGCCCTCGCCTCTCGCATCGCCCTGGGTCTGCGCATGGAAGGTGCGGGCGCGCAGGTGGTCACCGAGCCGGTGCCGGCGGTGGAGAAGACGATGCGGATCGACCGCGTCTTCTGGAGCCATTTCGCGCCGAACCTGGGGCCCGGCGGCTGGGTCGTGGGCGTCCTGCTGGTGACGATCGGGCTCGACTTCCGCCAGGGGCTGCTGGCGATCGGGCTCGGCAACCTGATCGGCGCGCTGCCGGTGGCGCTGGCCGCCGCGATCGGCCCGGTCACCGGGCTGCCGCAGATGGAAGCGTCCCGGCGCGTGCTGGGGCAGCGCGGCATACGCCTGCCCTCGCTGCTGAACTGGCTATACTGCGTCGGCTGGGACGCGGTGAACAACGTGCCGGCGGCGGCGGCGCTGATCGCGCTGCTGGCCCTCGCCGGCCCTACCCTGCCGTTCTGGCTCGCCCTCGGCCTGCTCGCCGGCGTGCAGATGCTGGCCAGCATCTACGGCCACCACACGGTGCAGGCGCTGCAGAAATATCTCGGCGGCGCGCTGCTGGCGGCGTTCGCGCTGATCGGGCTGCTCGGCGCCCGCGACGCGCAGCTGCCGCACGCGTCGGCACATCCCGCCGGCCTGCCGGGCTTCCTGCTCGCCACCGCGATCCTGGCCA
>CAXTOE010000311.1:3127-3751 GCA_964245685.1 uncultured Acetobacteraceae bacterium
ACCTGTCATGGGCCTCGTATTCGTCGGACTACACGCGCTACCTGCCGGCTGCGACGCCGCCGCGCCGCATCGTCTGGCTCGCACTCGCCGGGCTGCTGCTGTCGGCGATACCGTTCCAGCTGCTTGGCCTGCTGACCGCCGCCAGCACCGGCGAGGCCTCGCCGGTCGCGGTCATCGCGCAGCTGCAGCACAGGGCCGGCCCGCTGGGACCGCTGGTGCTGGCGGCGATCGCGCTGTCCTCGATCACCGGCAACTCGTTCAACGACAACACCGCGAGCTACAGCCTGATCTCGGCCGGCATACGCGTCCCCAGGGTGCTGGCGGCGGTCCTCACCGCGAGCCTCGGCTACCTGATCGCCGTATTCGGCGCCGGGCGCTACGCCGAGCTCTACACCAGCTACCTGGTGGTCACGCTGTACTGGATCGCGCCCTGGATCGGCGTCGTGCTCGCCGACTGGTATCTGGTGGGCGCTGGTGCGCGCACGGTGCCGCCGGGCTGGACCCGGGCGGCGAGCATCTTCGTCGCGGCCGCGATCCTGACCATCGCCCTGTTCTCGGTCAGCGACCTCTATACCGGGCCGGTCGCGCGCCTGCTCGGCGGTGCCGATATCGGCTACTATGTAG
>CAXTOE010000311.1:3778-4015 GCA_964245685.1 uncultured Acetobacteraceae bacterium
CCTGCTCAGCGTCCGGCGGCGCTGAGGCTCAGTTGCGGACCAGGGCACGCGCCCGCGCGTGGGCGACGTCCAGGCGGCGGGTCACCGGCAGCAGCAGCGCGAACAGCAGCGTGCCGCCGCAGGCGAGCAGGAACAGGCGGAAGAACAGCGTGGTGTAGAGCGGCAGGCTCTGCGCCGGGTCGGCCGCGGCGCCGAGGTTGGGCACCGCGGCCAGGGTGGCGACCTCGCTGCCGACAT
>CAXTOE010000312.1:0-2820 GCA_964245685.1 uncultured Acetobacteraceae bacterium
GTGTCGGAGCGGAAGCCGATGATGGCGCGGAACGGCGACAGCAGCAGCGGCAGCGCCACCATCGAGGCCACCAGCCAGGCCGGCACCGCCAGCTCGACGATCATCACCCGGTTCAGCGTGCCGATCACCAGCGCCAGCGCCATGCCCACCGAGACCTGGAACAGCGACAGCCGCAGCAGCCGCGGCAGCGGCAGCTCGGCGCTGACCGCATCCGCGATCGGCAGGTAGCGCAGCCCGACGCGGTTCCAGCTCCTGGCGATCGCGGCCTCGGCCTTCATGACGCGGCCTGCGCCCCGACGCGCAGCTCCAGCGCCTGCGAGGTGTAGAAGCCCGAGGCAACGCGCAGCGTGCGGCCGTGCGTCCAGCCCGACATCGAGGGCGTGCGTCGCAGCAGCCGCGCGATCCGCTTCTGCCCGACCGGCTCGATCGCCGGCGCCCGGTCGCCGCGCGGGAACAGGCGGCCGACCGCGTGCATCGCCGACAGCATCGGCGTGCGCGGCGCGAAGGTGAACAGCAGCGAGCCGGAGGTGCGCGACGCCAGCGCCGCGACCGCCTCGGCCATCTCGCGCGCCGGGTAGTGGATCAGGCTGTCCATCGCCACCACGTGGTCGAAGCGGCCGAACGAGGCATCCAGCATGTCGCCGGCATGGAACCGCACCGAGCCGGCGAGCCCGGAGGGCAGCCGCGAGCGCGCGAGGTCGAGCAGAGTGGGCGAGAGGTCGATCGCCACCACCTCGGCCCCGCGTCGCGCCGCCTCCACCGCGAGGCTTCCGGTGCCGCAGCCGGCATCGAGCAGGCGGCGTCCGCGCAGGTCCTGCGGCAACCACTCGAGCAGCGTCGTGCGCATGCGGTCACGACCCGCACGCACCGTGGCGCGTATGCGGCCGAGCGGCGCGTCCGAGGTCAGACGCGACCATGCCTCGAACGCGGTGCGATCGAAATACGCCTCCAGCGACGCCCGGCGCCGCTCGTAGAGCAGCGTCGCCATCACTCGAAGCCGAGCAGGTCGAAGATGTCGCGGTCCTTCAGCGGCTTGCCGGCGAGCGGGGTGACGCCGGCCCACAGCTTCGCCGCCAGCTGCAGGTACTCGGCCTGCACCGCCACCACCTCCGGCGTCGGCTCCATCTCGAACAGCGTCGCCTTCTTCAGCCGCGAGCGGCGGATCGCGTCGAGGTCGGGGAAGTGCGCCAGCGTGCTCAGACCGGTCGCCGCGTTGTAGCGGTCGATCTGGTCGGTGGCGGCACTGCGGTTGACGATCACGCCGCCGAGCCGGACGTCGTAGTTGCGCGACTTGGCCTCGATCGCGGCGACGATGCGGTTCATCGCGAAGATCGAGTCGAAGTCGTTGGCCGCCACGATCAGCGCCTGGTCGGCATGCTGCAGCGGGGCGGCGAAGCCGCCGCACACCACGTCGCCGAGCACGTCGAAGATCACCACGTCGGTGTCCTCGAGCAGGTGATGCTCCTTGAGCAGCTTCACCGTCTGGCCGACCACGTAGCCGCCGCAGCCGGTGCCGGCCGGCGGTCCGCCGGCCTCGACGCACATCACGCCGCCGGTGCCCTCGACCACGAAATCCTCCGGCCGCAGCTCCTCGGGATGGAAATCCACCCCCTCCAGCACGTCGATCACCGTCGGGATCAGTCGCTTGGTCAGGGTGAAGGTGGAGTCGTGCTTGGGATCGCAGCCGATCTGCAGCACGCGGCGGCCGAGGCGCGAGAACGCCAGCGACAGGTTCGACGAGGTCGTGCTCTTGCCGATGCCGCCCTTGCCGTAGACCGCGAACACCTTGGCGGTGCCGATGCGCGTCGTCGGGTCCATGCGCACCTGGACGCTGCCCTCGCCGTCCTCGCAGCTCGTGCATCCGCCGCCCGCGGCGCGGCGCAGCAGATCCGGCTTGGTGACGATGGTCATGCCGCTACCTCCATGGTGATGCCTTCGAGACGATCCTCGAGTTCCTCGCGGGCGCGCTCCAGCTCGTCGCGCATCGCCTCGTCCGGCATCCAGTATTTGCGCTCGCTGGCCTCGATCAGCCGGTTGACGATCCGTGCCGACGCGACCGGGTTCAGGCTGGACAGACGCTCGCGCATCGCCGGCTCCCGCACGAAGGTCTCGGTGAGCTGCTGGTAGACCCACGGCTGCACCTCTCCGGTGGTGGCCGACCAGCCGAGCGTGTTGGTCACGCAGGCCTCGATCTGGCGCACGCCCTCGTGGCCGTGCTGCAGCAGCGGCTCGTACCATTTCGGGTTCAGCGCCCGGGTCCGGGTCTCCAGGCTGACCTGCTGCGACAGCGTGCGCACGGTGCCGGCGCCGCGCGTCTGGTCGCCGATATAGATCTCGGCACGGGTGCCGCGGGCGCGCTGCACCGCGCGGCCCATGCCGCCGAGGGCGTCGAAATAGTGGTCGATGGTGGTGACGCCGAGCTCGACGGAGTCCAGGTTCTGGTAGGCGACCTCGACGGTCTTGAGCATCTGGCCGAGCAGCGCGTCCTGCCGCTGCGGCTTGCCGCTGACGCCGTAGGCGTAGCCCTTGCGCTTGACGAAGGCCTCGGCGAGCTCGTTCTCGTCGGTCCAGCCACCATTGTCGATCAGCAGGTTGACGTTGGCGCCATAGGCGTCGTCGGAGTTGCCGAACACGCGCAGCGCGGCCGATGCCATGTCGCCGCCGTGGCCGGCGAGAAAGGCGAGCGCGTGCTTGCGGACGTAGTTCTGCTCGCTCGGCTCGTCGGCCTCGGCCGCCAGCAGCGCCGCCTCGGCGATCATCCGGGTCTGCATCGGCAGCAGGTCGCGGAAGATGCCCGACAGCGTCACCACGACGTCGATG
>CAXTOE010000312.1:2830-4013 GCA_964245685.1 uncultured Acetobacteraceae bacterium
CCTGCGACAGCGGGCCGCCCTCGGTCTTGAGGTTGTCGGTGCCCCACAGCACCATCGCGATGGTCTCGGGCAGGCCGTGGCCGGAGCCGGCGTGGCAGGCGAGCAGCCGATCCGCCTGCAGCGCGCCGTCGCGCACCGCGAATGCGCTGGGGATGCGGAACGGGTCGAGCCCATGCAGGTTGCGCCCCGTCGGCAGCACCTCCGGCGTGCGCAGGAAGTCGCCGCCGGTGGCCGGCCGCAGGTAGCCGCCATCGAGCGCGTGCAGCACCGCCGGGATCTCGTGGTCGGTGGCGAGCAGCCGGTCGAGCTCGCCGCGGCGCGCCGCGCCGGATCGTTGATGCCGGCGGCATCCAGCATTCCGGCGCGCGCCGCGGCGTCCGGCGGCGCGCCGATGACGTGCATGCCGCTCGGGATCAGCGTCTGCTCGAACTCGACCAGCGACTCGCGCAGCCGGTCGATGCGTGCCTGCGCCTGCTCCGCCCAGTAGGGCTGCGCGTCGGCGAGGTCGATCGCGCTGGCCTGCGCCTGGATCAGCGCCGAGAGTGCCGCGCGCGGCTCGGCCTCGGTCTCCGGCTCCAGCTGGCGCCAGCGATCGATCGAGGATTTCAGGTCGAGCAGGCCGCGATACAGCCCGGCACTGGCGACCGGCGGCGTCATGTAGGAGATCAACGTGGCGCCGGCGCGACGCTTGGCCAGTGCGCCCTCGGAGGGATTGTTCGACGCGTACAGGTTGAAGTTCGGCAGGTCGCCGATCAGACGGTCCGGCCAGCACTCGCCCGACAGGCCGGCATGCTTGCCCGGCATGAACTCCAGGGCGCCGTGGGTCCCGAAATGCAGCACCGCGTGGGCGGCGAAGTCCTCGCGGATCCAGCGGTAGAAGGCGGAGAAGGCATGCGTCGGCGCGAAGCCGTGCTCGAACAGCATGCGCATCGGGTCGCCCTCGTAGCCGAAGCCCGGCTGGATGCCGACGAAGACGTTCCCGAGTTGCGCGCCCAGGATCAGGATGTTGCTGCCGTCGCTGTCGGCGCGGCCGGGTGCGGCACCCCAGTGACGCTCGATGTCGGCGAGCCAGGTCTCGCGACGCACGTGGTCGGAGGCGGGCACCCGCGCTGCCACGTTGGCCGGCATGCCGTAGCGTTCCGCGTTGCCCTCCAGCACGCGCGCGCGCAACTCGGCCACGCTG
>CAXTOE010000313.1:0-4009 GCA_964245685.1 uncultured Acetobacteraceae bacterium
ATCCCCGCCAGGCCGATGATCAGCTCGTGCAGCAAGGCCGCGAAGGCGGCGTAGCCGACGAACAGGATCAGCATGCCGGTGCTCATCCCGCCGGCCAGGCCGCCGATCGCGGCGATCCCGGCCGCGATCAGCAGATACAGACAGCCGCCGAGCCCTAGCGTCGCGCGCAGCTGGCGCGGGCTCGGTCCCGCCTCGTCCGGCGCAGGCGCGGCGGAGCGCCTGAGGATGATGAAACCGACCTGCACCAGGGCGACCAGGCCGGCACCCAGCATCATGCCCTGCGCCACGTGCGCGTGGTCGATGTCGCCGCCCGGGATCAGCGACGCGAACAGCGGATGATCGAGCAGCAGGTGCTGGTAGCCGCGCAGCAGCAGGCCGATGCCGAACATGGCGAGCGCCCAGACATTGCCGATGAAGGCGACGCCGAAGCCCGCCATCGGGATGCCGAACACGGAGCCGAGCACGCCGATCCCGAGCCCGGCGCCGAGCACGGCCGCCTTGCGGCCGCCGGCGTCGCCGGCGCGGATCGCCTCCGCCGCGGCGACGCCCGGCGGCCACGGACCCTGTGCCGGGAACACCTCGGAGGCGAACATGCGATACAGCATCGTCGCGTCCAGCAGCATCGCGGCCACGGCGCCGATCAGCATCGCCGGTACCAGGTCGGCGCGGCCGAGCAGGAACGGCACGCCGATCGGCAGCAGCAGGCTGTTGGCGGCCCCGAAGGTGGAGGCGGAGATCGCGCTCTGCGCGAGGTTCTGCACGTGGATCGAGCGGTAGCGGGACAGGCCGGCGATCGGCACCCGTCCCAGGATCATCGCCGCCAGCGCGCCGATCAGCGAGGTGTTGGTGGTGACCCCGAGCCGCACCAGCACCTGCATGCCGACCACCGACCCGAGCACGCAGAGCGGGGTGATCAGCAGCAGGCTGGCCGGCGAGAAGAAGCGTGGATGTCGCTGCCCCAGCTGATGGGTCGCGGAATCGCTGTCAGCCATCGCCGTCCTCTTGCTCCGCCGCCGATCCCGCATCAGTGGCCGATCGGGCAGGCGGTAGCAACCGGAGCGGCCGATCGCGAGCGAAGGGGTGGCGAAGCCGTGCCATCAACCGCGATCGCGGGCAATAGTGCCGGGAGGCTGGTCCAGAACGAAATGAACAAGTCCATGCGGGACGCCGCGCGCCGGGGATCCGCCTCGGACAAGTGGGTGCGCAGACCACGGCGTGGCCTGTTGTATCCGATTACCTGTTCGCCGGGTGCCATGGCCTGCGGACGCGCCATCCACGGCCGCCGCCGCTGCCGGGACTTCGTCCTGCTCTGTGACCGACGCCGAATCGCTTAGGTAAAAAACCGTGAAACGCGGACAAATCCGAAACAGCAGTTGCGACCGGTGGTCTTTTCGGCGATAGGCTTGAGTCAAGGGTTTTCAAAACGAATGACTACCCGATACGATCAGTAGTCTTCTTCCAGATCAGTCTGAGAATAGATTATCTTCCAAATCCTTCCGATCCTTTCTACAGCGATCATCAATCGCTGCCAATGTCATGGTTTCGTTTGAAGTTGGTTTGCTCGGAGAACCCGTTGCCGCCGATCGACGACCGTTGATCAACCATGACTGGCCAACTCGAGAAGAACACGGGCGAGGTGAGCAGGGTCACTCATCGCGCAGAACCGGTCGACGGTTGATTAACTTTGCGTGGGCTTCAGGGGTCTGATGATCAATGCGCATAGCGATCGTCCATGACTGGCTCTACACGCTCGGCGGCGCCGAAAAAGTGCTCGCGGCGATGTTGCGATGCTTTCCTGACGCCACCCTGTTCTGCCTGTTCGACTTCCTGACGCCGGCGGAGAAGAAGAAGATAGGATACGAGCGCAGTCACGTATCGTTCCTGCAGCGTCTCCCAGGTGTGCGGAAGCACCATCGTCTCTTCCTGCCGATCATGCCGCTGGCGATCGAGCAACTCGACCTTGCCGAATATGACGTGGTGATCTCGAGCAGCTACGCGGTGGCGAAAGGTGTCCTTACCGGACCAGATCAACTGCATCTGGCTTACGTGCATTCACCGATGCGCTACGCCTGGGACCTGCAGCATCAGTATCTGCGCGAGTCCGGGCTGGAGCACGGGCCGAGGGGCCTGCTGACGCGCTTCCTGCTGCACCGGATCAGGATGTGGGACGTCCGCACGGCGAGCGGTCCGGACGCCTACATGGCCAACTCGCGGTTCATCGCGAGACGGATACGCAAGATCTATGGACGCGACGCCCGCGTCATCCATCCCCCGGTGAAGGTGCCGGCGACGTTCAGGGCAGCACGCAAGGGACGTCATTTCATGACCGCGTCGCGTCTGGTGCCGTACAAGAACGTCCGCTGCATCGTCGAGGCGTTCCGGCAGATGCCTGAGGAACGCTTGATCGTGGTGGGCGAGGGACCCGAAGCCGACCATCTGCGGGCGGTCGCCGGCCCGAACGTGGAGTTCAGGGGCTTCGTGCACGACGCCGAGCTGCGCCGGACGATGGCCAGCGCGCGCGCCTTCATCTTCGCCGCCGAGGAGGATTTCGGGATCGTTCCGGTGGAGGCGCAGAGCGAGGGAACGCCGGTGCTGGCGCTCGGCCGCGGCGGCGCCCGCGAGACGGTGAGGACGGCTGACGAGGCGCCGACCGGTTTGTTCTTCGACCGACCGGAGCCGGAAGCGGTGGTCGACGCGGTACGCAGCTTCATCCTCAGGGAAGCGTCGTTCGATCCCGCCGCGTGCCATCGCAACGCCGCCCGCTTCTCGGAGGAACGATTCCAGGACTCGTTCCGCGGCTTCGTGACGGAGCATTACGAGGCGTTCTGCGAGAGGCTCTACAGCGCCGGCGCCACCGCGCCACCGCTGCCGCGTGCGGAACGGATACGGATCACCGAGCCGGAGTCGCCGCTCGCCGGGACCAACCTGATCAAGCAGATCTGACATGATCGTTCCCCCGCCGGCCGCTCTGCTCGAACGCGTGCCGCCCGAGGACCGGGTGGGCCGGAGGTGCAGCCCGATCGCGTCGGTGCGCGCTCCCGACGTGCTGTTCCTGACCCATACCGGTCGGGTCGGCGGCGCCGAGATCTGCCTGCTGCACATCGTGCGGGCGCTCGGCGGCGAGGTCCTGCTGTTCGAGGACGGGGCGCTGCACGCGCGACTGCGCGATCAGGGCGCGCGCGTGACGCTGCCGCACGCGCGGCCGGACCTGCGGGCGATCCGGCGTGATCGCGGCCTGCTCAGGGCGATCCCGCCGGTGGCCGGCATCATCGGCTTGATCCGCCATATCGGACGCGTCGCGGCTCTGCACGATCTCGTCTACTGCAACAGCCAGAAGAGCTTCGTGCTCGGCGCGCTGGCATCCTGGTTGCACCGGACGCCGCTGCTTTGGCACCTGCACGACATCCTGAACCGTCATCATTTCGGCTGGTTCCAGATCCGGCTGGTGGTCGGCCTCGCGAACCGCCGCGCCGAGCGCGTGGTGGTGCCGTCGAAGGCGGTGGCGGACGCCTTCATCGCCGCGGGCGGACGGCCGTCCCTGGTCGTGCTGGTGCGCAACGGCGTCCCGGTGCCGATCTGCTCGGACCGGGCGCCCGGGCGGGCGACGCTGCGTCACGATCTCGACCTGCCGACGGGCTTCCTGTTCGGCGTGTTCAGCCGGCTGGCGCCCTGGAAGGGCCAGCATATCGCACTGGCCGCTCTGGCGCTGCTGCCGGATGCGTGCTGCGTGATCGCGGGCGATGCGCTGTTCGGCGAGCAGGACTACCTGATGTCGCTGCGCGCGCAGGCCGACCGGCTCGGCATCGCCGACCGCGTGTTCTTCCTGGGACATCGCGACGACGTCACGACGCTGATGCGAGCGGTCGACGTGGTGGTGCATCCGTCGACCGATCCCGAACCGTTCGGCCTGACGCTGGTGGAAGCCATGCTGGCCGGAACGCCGGTGGTCGCGTCCTGGGGTGGGGCTGCCGCCGAGATCCTGGATGGCGGCCGGGCTGGGGTCCTGGTG
>CAXTOE010000314.1:0-3988 GCA_964245685.1 uncultured Acetobacteraceae bacterium
GAACCGGCAATACGCGCCAGGCCCGGCCGCACCATCCTCAGCGGCGACGTGCCGCCCCCGCTCGCACCTCCGCCCGCCTGCCGCTTCCATACCCGGTGCCCGATCGCGCAAGCGCGCTGCCGCACCGAAGTCCCGCTGTTGCGGGCGCTGCGCGACGGCGGCAGCGCCGCCTGCCATTTTCCGCTCGCCGGATCGTAGCTCGTCCGGCGTCTGCGGGAGGCAGGCAGCGGACACCGTGCAGCATCCTCGCCCTCACTCCAGGACGATCTCGACCCGTCGGTTCTGCGGCTCGCGCATGCCGTCGGCGGTGGCTACGAGCGGATGCGTCTCGCCGAACGCCCGGATGGCGATGTCCTGCCGGGGCACACCGTCCTGCACCAGCTGAGCGGCGACGCTCTCGGCGCGTCGTTCCGAAAGGCCCTGGTTGTACCGGGCGGCACCGGAGCGGTCGGCATAACCATCGACGGCGATCCGGGTGGTGCGCACGCGGGTCGAGGCCTGCGCCGCATCGGCGACGATCTGCCGCGCACGGTCGCTCAGGGTCGCGCGGTCCCAGTCGAAGAACACCAGGTAGCTGCGCGACGCGGCCGGGGCGGGAGCCGCGACTGGACCGACGATTGGTGCGGCGGCATGGCCGCTGCCGAACGCGTAGCGGAGCCCGAGCAGGATCTGGTGGTCATAGACGTTGCCGAGCTTGTTGTTGCCGCTCGCGATCCGCTCGCCGGTCAAACCAGAATACCTCACCTCCCGGTCAGCCGGAAGCGGGTCGAGCAACCCGACGAAGCGATACTCGGCGGTGAACGAGAGACCACGCAGCCAAGGCAGCGGCTCGCTGAACCCGACGATCGCCTGGTAGGCGAAGGCGCCGACAGCCTCACTGCCACCCCGCGAGGGGAAGCGGAAGCCGGGCGTCGAGAAGTTCAGGTGATCGACCTCCAGATCCTGGCCGCCGGCGCCGATGCCGACGTAGGGATGCGCCGGCAGCCGCAGGTCGACGTCGTACAGCACGTTCAGGAAGCCGCCATAGCGCTGCTCGTAGCCGCCGGCGCGGGTCGGGGCCGGCGAACTCACCTTGCGCACATGATCGTTCGCGTAGTCGCCCTCGATCTCCGCGCGCAGTCCGTTGCCGAAGCCCCAGCCCAGGCTGACCTGCCCGGAAAATCCGGGATCGAGGAAGATCCAGTGCCTCTGGCTGCGCAGCTGCGGCGCGGGAGTGGCCGTCTGATCCTGCGGGAAGCCGACACCTGCCCCGGTGCTGACGTAGGGGCCGAGGACAGGTTGCGCGATGGCGGCCATCGGCATGGCGGCCACGGCGGTGGCAAGCAGAGCAATGCGGGCATTCATGGGCGGAGTTCCAGAGACACCGCCGGGAGCAACGGCGGCGCATCATCCGCCCGCCGGACTTGTTTTGGAAACGATATGACATCGTCGGTGCCGGGACCACTCCGGCCGTGGCACGTGCGACACGATCGTCCGACGCCTTCCTGATCAGTAGCGGCCTGCTCAGCCCGGGTCGAGCGTCCGCCGCAGCACGGGCGCCGGCCCGCGCCGCGCCCGGTTGATCGCGAGGTCGAGGGCGGCGAGGAAGGCCGAGCGGTCCTTGGCGGTGAACGGCCGCGGGCCGCCGGTCACCTGCCCGGCCGAGCGCAGCTCGTCCATCAGGTTGCGCGTCGCCAACGCCATGCCGATCGCGCTCTCGTCGAACAGCCGGCCGGTGGGAGCCAGCACCGCGGCACCCGCCTTGACGCAGCGCGCCGCCAGCGGCACGTCGGCGGTGACCACCACGTCGCCCGCGCCGGCGCGATCGGCGATCCAGCCATCCGCCACGTCCGGGCCGCTCTCCACCACCACCCGCTCGACCAGCGGCGACGCCGGCACCGCGATCAGGCTGTTGGAGACCACCAGCACCGGCACGCGGTAGCGTTCCGCCACGCGATAGATCTCGTTCTTGACCGGACAGGCATCTGCGTCGACGTAAATGCGGGTGGCAGGCGCTGTCGCGTCGGCCATGGAAGCTCAGGCCTCCGACGCGTCCAGGCGCCTGAGATCGGCGATCACGTCGGCGACCGTTTCCTCGACCGTGCGCTCCACCGGCACGATCATCGCGGGCTCGTCGTCGGTCGGCGTCTCCAGCGTGCGCAACTGGCTGCTCAGCAGCGAGGCCGGCATATAATGGCCGCGCCGCTGCGCCAGCCGTTCCTGCAGCACCTCTTCCGAGACCTTCAGGTACAGGAACCACAGGCCCGGATTGCCCTCGCCGAGGCGCCGGCGGTAGGCGTGCTTCAGCGCCGAGCAGGTCAGCAGCCCGCCCTCGCCGGCATCGATGCGCGCGCGGATCCATTGCGCGCAGCTGTCGAGCCAGGGCCAGCGATCCTCGTCGGTGAGCGGGATGCCCGCGGACATCTTCGCCACGTTCTCCTTGGAGTGCAGCTGGTCGCCCTCCTGGAACGCCCAGCCGAGCCGGTCACGCAGGCGCTCGGCGACGCTGCTCTTGCCGGAGCCGGACACGCCCATCACCACCAGCACGCGCGGCTTGAGGAGGTCGCTCATGCCGCCTCGTACTGCACGATGCCCTGCGCGCTGCCGACCAGCGCCAGGGCCGCACGCCCGATGAACAGCCCGCTCTCGATCACGCCGACGATCTCGCCGATCCGCCGCTCCAGTGCGGCCGGGTCCTCGATCACGCCGAAATGGCAGTCCAGGATCAGGTTGCCGCCGTCGGTCACGAACAGCGACCCGGCGGGGTCGCGTCGCGGCGACACCCGGCCGCCGATCCCGCCCAGCCGCGCGGCCGCGGTCTCCCAGCCGAACGGCGTCACCTCCACCGGCACCGGCGTGTGCTCGCCCAGATGGTCGACCATCTTGCGGTCGTCGGCGATGATCACCAGACGCCGGCTCGCCGCGGCCACGATCTTCTCGCGCAGCAGCGCGCCGCCGAGCCCCTTGATCAGGTTGAGCGTGCCGCGCTCGATCTCGTCGGCACCGTCGATGGTGAGGTCGATCTCGCCGTGCGCGGCGAAGCCGGACAGCGCGATGCCGAGCGCCTCCGCCTGCGCAGCACTGCGCTCGGAGGTGGCGATGGCCACGAAGCGCAGCCCCTCCGACCAGCGACGCCCCAGCGCCTCGATGACGAAGGCGGCGGTCGAGCCGGTGCCGAGCCCCACCACCATGCCCTCCTCCACCAGGGAGGCAGCCTGCTCGCCGACCTGACGCTTCAGCGTCTCCGGATCGGCCACCGGCGGATCAGCCATGTCCCGCCGCCGCCTCGTCCAGGCCCCAGATCAGCTCGCCCTCGCTGCTGACGTGCGCGGCCGGCTGCGTCGCATCTCCCGCCCGCACCTTCGCCAGCACCTCGCGCTTGCCCGCGCCGGCCACCAGGAACAGCACCGCGCCGCTGCTGGCGATCGCGGGGTAGGTCAGGGTCAGCCGCTGGTGCGGCGCGTCGTGCGGGGTGCAGCTGCCGACCCAGGCATCACGCTCCTCCAGCACCGGGGTGCCGGGGAACAGCGAGGCGGTGTGCCCGTTCTCACCGAGGCCCAGCAGCACCACGTCGAACAGAGGACGTCCGGGCAGCAGACGATCGCTGCCGTAGCCCGCGCGCAGGTCGCGCTCGTAGGCGGCGGCCGCCTCGTCGGGATCGCCCTCGGTCGGCATACGGTGCACCTGCTCGGGCGGCACGTTGACCTGCGACAGCAGCGCCCGGTTGATCATGTTGTAGTTGCTCGCCTCGTCGTCGGGCGGCACGAAGCGCTCGTCGCCGAAGAACAACGCGGTGCGCGACCAGGGAAAGCGATCCCGGAAGCTGGCGCCGGCGAGGATCTCGTATAGCCGCTTCGGCGTGGAGCCGCCGGACAGCGCGAGGAACCGGCCGTCCTTGCCGGTCCGCGCCACCTCCGTCGTCTGCCCCTCCTGGGCCAGGCCGCGCGCGATGTAGTCGGCTGTCGCCGGGTCGTCCTCGATCACCAGGATGCGCATGCACGTGTCCGCC
>CAXTOE010000315.1:0-3986 GCA_964245685.1 uncultured Acetobacteraceae bacterium
GTCCTGCGGCAGCTGCGCCAACCGGTGGCACTGCCGCAGCAGCGCCGGCAACAGGCTCGAGACCGGATCGTCCTGCCAGCCCGGTAGGCCGTCATAGCCGACCGGTCGCAGCGACAGCGCCGGCGGCTCTGATGGCGGTGCGGCACACGCGTCGAGCAGCAGTGCCGCGGCCAGGCACGCGGATCGCAGCACCGGGGGCCTGCGCCGGCGCGCCACCCAGACCGGGAGAGGCATCGTCGTCAGGCGCTGCGTGCGTTGGCGAGCCGCCAGTTCGGACCGGCGCCGGCGCCGGCGGCATCCAGCAGCCGCTCGAACGTCCACAGGTCGGAGAGCTCGGTGGTCGCGTCGGCGCCGGAGACTGGCTGTCCGTCGCGCCCCAGCACCAGGCTGACCTGGTCGGAGACGAACCGCACGTCGATCGCCGCACGCCACAGCCCGCCCTGCTGGGTAAGGTTCGCGTCGGTGATGCCGGCATGCAGGATGTTGCGTATCTCGGGCCGCTGCGTCTCGCGCGCCGCCTCTCTCGCGGTGATCGCGGCGTCGAACACGTTGTAGGCAGGGTCGGTCAGGTTGGCGCGCAGGGTGCCGCGATCGCCCTCGGCAAAGGCCTGCACGATCTTGCGGAACGCCGCCTCGGCACCGCGCAGGAAGGCGGCCGGCTCGAAGCCGCGGTCGCGGTCGCGGATCCGGCTGAGCTTGAGGCCGATGGCGCCGCTAGGATCAGGCAGCGGCCGGTCCGCAGGCGCCGGCGCGGGATCGGCGCGTCCCTCGATCACCGGCCCAACCGGCGGCCGCGCCCCGGGGACCGACGCCGAGCGGCGGGTCAGGCCGGTCTGTCGGCCGAGGATGCCGCGCAGCCGCAGCACCAGGAACGCCGCGATCATGGCGAACAGCACGATATCGATCGGGAACCGGCCGGCGGTGAAATCCATGGGGGGCGTCCAATCTCCTGCGGGTCCGGTCGGGCGGCGGCTGACGGCGATGGCCGACCGGTGGCACTGGCCTGGAAATAGGGTCTCGCGCGCGGCGAGACAACAGCGCGCCATACCCGGGTCGTGCCGCGGGTTATGCATTGCGGGGCGGCCGCTTGCAGCGTATCGGGCAGGAATGATCGTGCTGCGGCATTGCCAGAGCGAGTTCAACCTGCACTTCACCCGCACGCGGTGCGATCCTGGCATCGTCGACCCGGCGCTGACCGAGCTCGGCGAGCGGCAGGCGGCGCAGGCGGCCCACGCGCTGGCCGGCGCCGCGATCACCCGCATCCTGGTCTCGCCCTATACCCGGGCGCTGCAGAGTGCCGCGCCGATCGCGGCCAGCCTCGGCCTGACGCCGCTGGTGACGCCGATGGTGCGCGAGCGCTACGCCTTCATCTGCGACATCGGCAGCCCGAGCAGCGCGCTGGCGCGACGCTGGACCGGGCTCGACTTCAGCCAACTCGACGAGGTCTGGTGGCCGACGGCGAACGAGACCGAGCACGAGGTGCTCGAGCGCGCCGAGCGCTTCCGCGGCGAGATGGCGGCGCTGCCGGACTGGAGCACGACGCTGGTGGTGTCGCACTGGGGGTTCCTGCTGGCACTCTCCGGCGACAGCCTGGAGAACGGCAGCTTCCGCCACGTCGACCCGAACACCAGGCCGGAGCAGCCGGTCGTCTGGCGGCACTGAGTGCCGACCCGGCACCGCCGTCCCAGCGCCGCACCCTTTCCCCGAATGCCACGAGCAGGAGTATCCTGATGTCCGACGTCGTTCCGCAAACGCAGCCGCCGGCGCTGCCGATGACGATGAACCTGCAATACACCAAGGACCTCTCCTTCGAGGTGCCGGCCGGTGCCGAGATCTTCGCGACCCTGCGTGCCAGCCCGCAGATCGCCGTCAACATCGACGTGCAGGCCAACCGGCTGCAGCAGGAGCAGCCGGTGTTCGAGATCGTGCTGTCGATCAAGGCCGAGGCCACGGAGCCGGCCGGCGAGGCCGGCGCCGCCGGCCGCACGGTGTTCATCGCCGAGCTCGCCTACGCCGCGGTGGTCACGCTCAGCGACACGCCCGAGAACCTGTTCGAGCAGATCCTGCTGGTGGAGGTGCCGCGGCTGATCTTCCCCTATGCGCGCAACATCATCAGCGAGGTGACGCGCGACGGCGGCTTCCCGCCGGTGGTGCTGCAGCCGATCGACTTCGTCGGCCTCTGGCAGGCCAAACGCGGCGCCGCCGCCAGCAACGCGGCCCAGGTCTCCACCCAGACCGGCCACGCCTGAGCGGGCGCAGGGGGCGGCTAGCCGACCTTGCTGTCCCGACCGTGCACCGCGGCCGGCGGGGTGGTGGCTTCCACCGCGGTGAACGCCTCCAGGATCTTGTAGGTGTGCGCGGCACCGCGCGGAACGATCCAGGAGTCGCCCGGGTTGAGCAAGATCACCTGCCCCTCGCTGTGCAGCTCGGCGCGGCCGGCGACCACGTAGCCGGCGCAGTCGTATTCGCGGGCGGCGGCCGGCTTGGCCTGCTCGGTCGGCGGTTCGTCCTTCCACAGGCGCATCGAGAGGTTCTTGCCGGTGGCGAGGTAGACCTGCCCGTCCGGCCCCTTGGGCGAGTGGCTGCTGTCGATCTTGATGACGGTGGTGTCGCCCATCTCGGTGTTCCCCTGGATATCCTGGGCGAACGCCCGCCGCGGAGGCGGGTTGCCGGGGAGGCTAGCGGGTATCCTCGGTGCGCAGCCTGAACAGCATGCCCGGCGCCCGCACGCCGAGCTCGCCCGCGAGCGGCCCCTGCTCCGGCCCGCGCAGCAGCACGTGCTCGCTGGCCGCGTTGGTGGCGAGGCCGCCGCTGGTGACGGCGTCGAGCCGGCAGCCGCCCTGCTCGCAGCGGAAGCTGCCGTCCAGCCCCGCACTGCCCAGGCGCGAGATGCCGAGCCAGCTGTCGACCAGCGCCCCGTCCTGGTCGGTCAGCAGCGAGAGCCGGCCCTCCAGCGGCTGGTTGTCGATGGTCAGCGCCACCGGATAGTCGTGCGCCGCCACCGGCAGCAGGTTGGGCACGTTCAGGTCGGCACCCATGCCGCCCAGCGTCGCCGCCATGCCGTGCAGCGCCCCCGACCAGAAGCCGCGCGCGGTCTCGGCCAGTTGCGGGTCGCCTTCGACGTCGGCACCGACGCCGAAGGCGTAGAACACGCCGCCGCGCAGCCGCGTGCCGAGCCTCTGGCCCAGGTCGGCGGGAGGCGGCGCCGGCCGGAACACCGAACCGAGGTCGCTGTTCTCCGCCATGTCGGAATACAGGATGGCGCGGATCGTGGTGCGGCTGGCGGAGAACCGGCCCTCGTCGGAGGCCAGCGCGCGGATCAGCTCCTTGCGCGGCGGGCTGGCGGTGTCGATGCGCACCGCGTCCGGCGCGCGCCTGGCCGACTGGTAGATCGCGGTCAGCGCCGAACCCATCGCGCCGAGGAAGTATTTCTGCTGGTCGCCGAGGGTGGAGAGCGGATCGCGGCTGAACAGGAAGCTCCGTCCGGCGAAACCGGCGCGCTGCGCCGCCGTGTAGCCCGGCCAGCAGCCCGACCAGAGCTCGCTGCTCTGCCCGCTCGCCGGCGACAGACGGACCACCGTCACCCGCTCGCCGGGCGACAGGGTGGCGCGCAGCTTCACCGCCAGCTTGCGCGCCCACTCGGTGCTGCCGTCGATCATCGTCATGTCGTCGACGTAGACCACCGTCTGGCGCACGCTCGGGGTCGCGCAGAAGGCCGGGTCGAGCCCTTCCGGGCCGAACAGGGCGGCGCGCGCCGGCAGCGGCGCCAGCACGGCGGGCGTCGCCGTCACGCTCGCGAGGAGAGCCGCGAGGACCGGCAGCAGGCGGGCGTGTGGCCGCATCGTCATCCTTCCAGCTCGTGCAGCAGGGCACGGTCCACCGACAGCGCCGCCGGCGGCGGCGGCTCGCCCACGACCAGCGCGCCGCGGGTCGGCGCGGCCGGCAGTGCCGCGCGATAGCCCTCGGCGTTGGCGCGCACCGTGGCG
>CAXTOE010000316.1:0-3965 GCA_964245685.1 uncultured Acetobacteraceae bacterium
GCGCAGAAGCGCTCGGCGCCGTAGCTCTCGATCGGGTTGAGATAGCCCATCAGCACCACCGGCGTGATCGCGTCCGCTTCGCGGAAGCGGCGCACCATCTCCAGCACGCGGCCGACCGTGGCGCCGGCGCGCAATCCGCGGACCGCAGCGGCCTGGATGATCGGACCGTCGGCCATCGGGTCGGTGAACGGCATGCCGATCTCGATCAGGTCGGCGCCCGCGACGGGCATGCCGCGCAGGATGGCCAGCGCGCTGTCGAAGTCGGGGTCGCAGGCTTCCAGGAACGGGATCAGCGCCCCGCGTCCCTGCCGCGCCAGCGCCTCGAAGCGGCGTCTGATGCGGTGGGCGTGTCCGCTCACAGCGATACGCCCAGATGCCCCGCCACGGTGAAGATGTCCTTGTCGCCGCGACCCGACAGGTTCATCAGGATGATCTGCTCGGGGGTCATGCCGGGCGCGATCTTGGCCACGTGCGCCAGCGCATGCGCGCATTCCAGGGCAGGGATGATGCCCTCGGTGCGGGTGCAGAGCTGGAACGCCGCCAGCGCCTCGTCGTCGGTGATGCCGACATACTCGGCGCGGCCGATCTCGTGCAGCCAGGCATGCTCCGGCCCGATACCGGGATAATCGAGGCCGGCGCTGATGCTGTGCGCCTCAGTGATCTGGCCGTCGCCGTCCTGCAGCAGGTAGGTGCGGTTGCCGTGCAGCACGCCGGGGCGGCCGCGGCTGATGCTGGCGGCCTGGGCGCCGCTATCCAAGCCGCGGCCGGCGGCCTCGACGCCGATCAGGCGCACGGAGGGCTCGTCGAGGAAGGGATGGAAGATCCCCATCGCGTTGGAGCCGCCGCCGACCGCGGCGATCACCGTGTCCGGCAGCCGACCCTCGGCCTCCTGCAGCTGGGCGCGCGCCTCCTCGCCGATGACGCACTGAAAATCGCGCACCATCGCCGGATAGGGATGCGGGCCTGCTACGGTGCCGATCAGGTAATAGGTATCGGCCACGTTGGCGACCCAGTCGCGCATCGCCTCGTTCATCGCGTCCTTCAGCGTCCCGGCGCCGCTCCGCACGGCGTGCACCTCGGCACCGAGCAGTCGCATGCGAAACACGTTCGGCTTCTGCCGCTCGACGTCGGTGGCGCCCATGTAGACGACGCATTTGAGGCCGAACAGGGCGCAGACGGTCGCGGTGGCGACGCCGTGCTGCCCAGCCCCGGTCTCGGCGATGATGCGCGTACGGCCCATCCGACGCGCCAGCAGGATCTGCCCCATGACGTTGTTGAGCTTGTGCGAGCCGGTGTGGTTCAGCTCCTCGCGCTTGAGATAGATGCGCGCGCCGCCCAGTTCCTCGGTCAGGCGGCGGGCGAACCAGAGCGGGCTCGGGCGGCCAACATAGTCCTTCAGGTGGTAGTCGAGGTCACGCCGGAACTCGGAATCGGCGCGGGCGGCATCGTAGGCCGTCTCGAGCTCCAGGATCAGCGGCATCAGCGTCTCAGCGACGAAGCGGCCGCCGAACATACCGAAGCGGCCGCGATCGTCCGGGCCGTGACGCAGCGTGTTGGCGCGCTCCGCCAGCAGGGCGGTCACGGCATGCGGGCCGGGCGGCTTCTCGTCGATACGGGTTAGTGCGCTCACCTTAGACCTCCTTGGCCGCCGACTTCCTAGCGCAGCGGGCCGCACAGGTCACGCCCGCACGGGCAGGGCTGCGCGCGGCGCCGCGAAATCATCACCCCCGCCCCGTCGAAGGCGACGCGCCGTTATGCTGTTGTAGGCTCGTCCACCCCGATGCGGAGGTTTCATGTTCCTTGCCCACCCGCCCGGCCGGGCGCCCGTGCCGATCAGGGACGAGCGCGACTCGGAACTCGCGAGTTGGCTCGACCTGATCGAGCCGACCGAGGCGGAATACGCCCTCGCGAGCCAGGTCTCGGGCCTGCGTATCCCGACGCGCGAGCAGCTCGACGAGATCGAGACCTCCAGCCGGCTGCAGATGGAGGACGGTGTCTTCTACCTGTCGACGCCGCTGGTGCGTCGCCTCGACGACGAGATCTCCCTGGTCACGCCGATCGGCTTCGTGCTGAGCACGGACCGGCTGATCACCATCCGCTATACCGCCTTCAAGACGTTCGACACCGTGGCCAGACGCGTGAGCGAGCAGAAGGGCAGCTGCAACGCCGATGCCACCCTGATCCTGCTGATCGAGGCGATGGTCGACCGTCTCGCCGACATCCTGGAGCGGCTAGGCCTCGACCTAGACGGGCTCTCGAACCGCATCTTCCGGGCCAGCAACCAGGAGCACGGTGACGTCGATCGGGCGTTGCGCGACCTGCTGCGCCACGTCGGTCGTTCCGCGGACCTGCTGTCGGACGTGCGCGAGAGCCTGCTGGGGCTGGGCAGGATCGCGCTCTACGTGGGCGAGAACGCGGTGCACATGCCGCGCGGCTTGGTGAGCGCCCACTTCGCCACCATCGGACGCGACATCAGCAGCCTGAACGACTTCGTGGCGCAGATGAACAACAAGGTGCAGTTCCTGCTGGACGCTACCCTGGGCTTCATCAACATCGAGCAGAGCAACGGCATCCGGCTGCTGACCGTGGTCAGCTTCATCGGCGTGCCGCCCACCCTGATCGCCAGCATCTACGGCATGAACTTCAAGAACATACCGGAACTGAACTGGACCTACGGCTACTTCTATGCGCTGGGCATGATGGCCGCCACGGTGATCGGTCCGCTGCTCGTGTTCTGGAGGAAGGGCTGGCTGGGAACCCGCTGAGGCGCGATGCCGTGCGCCTTTACCGCGGAGAATGGGCTATTGACGACGGCCGATGACCAGCCTTAAGGTCCGCGCGTTCTGGTTGCAGGCACCCGTGTCTCTCACCAGGCTGCTCTCCGCTCGGAACGATGTTGGAAAGAAGGCCGGAAGCCACTTCCGGTATATCCGACAGACGCCCCACTCAGGTCCGGACATTCCTGTCGATCCCCTGACGCAGCTCGTTCCCTCTCATCCGACCTGCCACTCGAGGCGTCCCAATGCACCTCGCCGAACTAAAGACCAAGTCCCCCTCCGATCTGCTGTCCTATGCGGAGTCGCTGCAGATCGAGAACGCGTCCTCCCTGCGCAAGCAGGACATGATGTTCGCCATCCTCAAGAACCTCGCGGAGAACGACCAGGCGATCCACGGCGAGGGGACCCTGGAGATCCTGTCCGACGGGTTCGGGTTCCTGCGCTCGCCGGAGGCGAACTACCTGCCCGGGCCGGACGACATCTATGTCAGCCCTAGCCAAGTGCGGCGGTTCGGCCTGCGCACCGGCGATACCGTCGAAGGCCAGATCCGCGCGCCGCGAGACGGCGAGCGCTACTTCGCGTTGCTCAAGGTCAACACGATCAATTTCGAGCCGCCCGAGGCGGTCCGTCACCGGATCAATTTCGACAACCTCACACCGCTCTACCCCGAGCGGCGCCTGAAGATGGAGTTCGAGACCGCCGCCATCCCGGGTAAGGGTCAGAACAAGGACTTCACCTCGCGGGTGATCGACTTGGTGTCGCCGATCGGCATGGGACAGCGCGCGCTGATCGTGGCGCCGCCGCGCACCGGCAAGACGGTGATGCTGCAGAGCATCGCCACGGCGATCTCGACCAACCATCCGAACGTGTTCCTGATCGTTCTGCTGATCGACGAGCGGCCCGAGGAAGTCACCGACATGGCGCGTTCGGTCAAGGGCGAGGTGGTTTCCTCGACCTTCGACGAGCCGGCGACGCGCCACGTGCAGGTGACCGAGATGGTGCTCGAGAAGGCCAAGCGCCTGGTCGAGCACAAGCGCGACGTGGTGATCCTGCTCGACTCGATCACGCGCCTAGCGCGCGCCTACAACACCGTGGTGCCGTCCTCGGGCAAGGTGCTGACCGGCGGCGTCGATGCCAACGCGCTGCAGCGGCCGAAGCGCTTCTTCGGCGCAGCCCGCAACATCGAGG
>CAXTOE010000317.1:0-3920 GCA_964245685.1 uncultured Acetobacteraceae bacterium
TGGTGAGCCGCTATATCGGCGGCGGCTTCGGCTCCAAGCTCTGGGTCAATGCCGACGCCATCCTGGCCGCACTCGGCGCCCGCGCCGTCGGGCGTCCGGTGAAGCTCGCACTCACCCGGCAGCAGGTGTTCCACGTCACCACCCACCGCTCGGACACGATCCAGCGCCTGCGCTTCGGCACCGACCGGGACGGCCACATCCTGGCGATCGGGCACGACGTGGTGTCCGGCAACCTCGCCTCCGAGCAGGACTACGAGGGGGCGGCGAACCAGACCCGCACCCTGTATGCCGGCGCCAACCGGGAGACGCGTCACCGGCTGGTGCCGCTCGACATCCCGGTGGCCTCGGCGATGCGCGCCCCTGGCGAGGCGGGCGGCATGCTGGCGCTGGAATGCGCGATGGACGAGCTCGCCGAGAAGCTGCAGCTGGATCCGATCGAGCTGCGCGTGCGCAACGAGCCGGCGCAGGATCCCACCAACGACGTGCCCTATTCCAGCCGCCAGCTGATCGGCTGCATGCGCGCCGGCGCCGAGCGCTTCGGCTGGGACAGGCGCCGCCGTCCCGGCCAGGTGCGCGACGGGCAGTGGCTGGTGGGCATCGGCATGGCCGCCGCGACCCGGCAGAACCCGCTGCAGGCCTCGAAGGCGAACCTGCGGCTGGATCCCGACGGGATCGTGACCGTGCGCATGGCGATGACCGACATCGGCACCGGCACCTACACCATCCTCACTCAGCTCGCCGCCGAGATGCTGGGCGTGCCGATGGATCGCGTGCGGGTCGAGCTCGGCGACACCAACTTCCCGCCCGCGTCCGGTTCCGGCGGCTCGTTCGGCGCCGGCAGCTCCGGCTCGGCGCTGTTCGACGCCTGCGAGGCGCTGCGTGCCAAGCTGGCACAGGCCGCCGGCATGGACGCCGCACGGGCGAGCTTCGCCGACGGCTCGGTGCATGACGGTGCGCGGTCGGTGAGCCTGGCCAGCCTGGCGGGGCCGGGCGGCATCGCCGCCGACGGCGAGGTCAAGCCCGGCACCATGCGCAAGAAGTTCTCGCAGCAATCCTACGGGGCGCATTTCGTCGAGGTCGGCGTCGACGCCGACACCGGGGAGGTGCGGGTGCGCCGCATGCTCGGCGTGTTCGCGGCGGGCCGCATCCTGAACGCCAAGACGGCGCGGTCGCAGGCGATCGGCGGCATGGTGTTCGGCATCGGCGCCGCACTCGAGGAGAGCCTGGCACTCGACGACCGGTTCGGCCACTTCGTCAATCACGACCTGGCCGAGTATCACGTGGCGGTGCACGCCGACGTACCCGACCTCGACGCGGTCTTCCTCACCGAGATCGACGACAAGACCAACCCGCTGAAGAGCAAGGGGGTCGGCGAGCTCGGCATCTGCGGCGCCGGTGCGGCGGTGGCGAACGCGATCTACAATGCCTGCGGCGTGCGGGTGCGGGACTACCCGATCACGCTGGACAAGCTGCTGCCGGGCCTGCCGCTGACCTGAGCGATGCTGCGCTGGGCCTCCCGTGGCGTGCCGGGACGCCGGCAGGGCATTGCCGCCGATCAGTTCGCCATCGCGGTCGCCGCGGGCGCGGGCGATGCTTCGGTCATCGTCATGGAGAGGCTCGGCGGCCGCGACCAGATCGTCGCCACCGCGGCCCTGTCGTCCTGGGCGGCGTTCGAGCGGCCGCTGCCGGCGCTGCTGCATGGCTGGGTGGCGCGCGCCCCGGGCCTCGTGGTCGATGTCGGCGCCAATACCGGCTTCTACGCCCTGCTCGCCTCCTGCGCTTCGCCGAAGGCGCGGGTGCTGGCCTTCGAGCCCTATCCTCCGGTGTACGAGGTGCTGGCGCGCAACATCGCCGCCAACGCGTGCGGTCGGCGCATCGAGGCGGTGCCGCTGGCGCTGAGCCGGCGAGAGGGCTCGGCCACGCTCTACGTGCCGACCCAGGAGCATGGGCTGATGGAGACCAGCAGCTCGCTCGAGGCCGGCTTCAAGACGGTGCATAGCGAGGCGCGGGCGATCCGCACCGCCACCCTGGACGGGTTCCTGGTCGGCCATCGTCGCGGACGCGACCGCGTCACCCTGATCAAGGTGGATGTCGAGGGCCACGACATCGCGGTGCTGGAGGGTGCGCGGCGGACCGTCGCGCGCTGGCGTCCGCTGCTGTTCGTGGAGGTGCTGCCGGGCGCGGACACCGCGACGCTGACGCGCTTCCTCGCAGAGGAGGGCTATGTCGACGTGCCGATGCATCCCGACGCGCCGCTGCGGCAGGAGACGCAGGTGCAGGTCCGGCCCGAGGCCTGGAACCATGCCCTGGTGCCGGCGGAGGCGGCGGCGGATTTCCTCGGGCTGATCTGAGTATCGGGCGGCATCCCCGTCCTGGAACGACAGTTGCAACAAGTGAAGCTCGAGACGACCGCTGGCGCTTGACTCGGGTCGGTCGTCTTCGTAGGTTCCGCGCCCTCGGCTGACCTCGACTTCAGGTCCGCGACAGCCGTCGATTGCAGCACCGAAGCGTGCGGCGCCGCTCCCCGGCACCGGGGAACTCAGGCCGGACGTGATCAGGACCACCGCGCGGAAGGGCCATCCCTCCGAGCGCGGTCTTTTGCTGTGATCCGGCGGTGATCGCGGGGACGGAGACGGGGAGGGCCGGCACAGAGAGGATCGGGACAGAGGCGTATGCCCACCATCAACCAGCTCATCGCCAAGGGTCGCGAGCCCGCCGCCAAGCGCAACAAGGTGCCGGCCCTGCAGGGTTGCCCGCAGAAGCGCGGCGTGTGCACGCGCGTCTACACGACCACCCCGAAGAAGCCGAACTCGGCACTCCGCAAAGTCGCCAAGGTGCGCCTGACCAACGGCTACGAGGTCGTGAGCTACATTCCCGGCGAGGGCCACAACCTGCAGGAGCACAGCGTCGTGCTGATCCGCGGCGGGCGCGTGAAGGATCTTCCGGGCGTGCGCTACCACATCCTGCGCGGCGTGCTCGATACCCAGGGCATCGCCAAGCGCCGTCAGCGCCGTTCGCTCTACGGCGCCAAGCGTCCGAAGTAAGAGGATAACACCGCATGAGTCGTCGCCGCCGCGCCGTCAAGCGCGAGATCCTGCCGGACCCGAAGTTCGGGGACGTCGTCGTCACCCGTTTCATGAACGCGCTGATGTATGACGGCAAGAAGTCCACCGCCGAGGGCATCGTCTACGGCGCCCTGGAGTCCATGCGTCGTCGCGGCGGTGCCGCCGCCGACCCGGTGCGCATGTTCCACGAGGCGCTGGACAACGTGAAGCCGGCGGTCGAGGTGCGGTCCCGCCGCGTCGGTGGTGCCACCTACCAGGTGCCGGTCGAGGTGCGCATCGAGCGTCGCCAGGCGCTGGCGATCCGCTGGCTGATCGACAGCTCGCGCAAGCGCGGCGAGCACACCATGCAGGAGCGGCTGTCCAACGAGCTGTTGGACGCGGTGAACAACCGCGGTTCGGCGGTGAAGAAGCGCGAAGACACGCACCGGATGGCGGAGGCGAACAAGGCCTTCAGCCATTACCGTTGGTGATCCTTTTCAACCCGAGATACCCGGCGCCAGGCTTGGGCGATACGCAGCGGTAACGGAGAGACGACGATGGGTAAGGCTAAATTCGAGCGCAACAAGCCGCACTGCAACATCGGCACGATCGGCCACGTCGATCATGGCAAGACGTCGCTGACGGCCGCGATCACCAAGACGCTGGCCAAGTCGGGCGGTGCGGTCTACACGGCCTACGACCAGATCGACAAGGCGCCGGAAGAGCGGGCCCGCGGCATCACCATCTCGACCGCCCACGTCGAGTACGAGACCAAGAATCGCCACTACGCGCACGTCGACTGCCCCGGGCACGCCGACTACGTGAAGAACATGATCACCGGTGCGGCGCAGATGGACGGCGCGATCCTGGTGGTGT
>CAXTOE010000318.1:0-3906 GCA_964245685.1 uncultured Acetobacteraceae bacterium
GGTAGTAGCTGAACCGCGGCGCCGGTGAACTCTGGCCGCGCCAGATATCGACGAGATAGGTGATCTTCTCGAACACGACGAAGGAAACGCCGATCGGCAGAAGCACGTGGGGAGCAGCGGGCGTGCTGATCCCGACCAGACCGAGTAACGTGAACAGGTTGCTCGCCAGGAAGAAGAGATATTTGTAATAGACCAGCAATGCGAGGTTCGCGATCAGCCCGAGCACCAGTGCCCAGCGCGACCTGCGTGCCACCCAGCGACCCAGACCATAATCCAGCAGCGCCGACGCGAAGACGACGGGCACGAAGGCCGGCTCTCCCCAGCCGTAGAATAGGACGCTGGCGGCCAGCAGGGTTCGGCGTCTGGACTGCGCCGACTGCCGTAGCCGCAGGTAGATCGCGAAGGTGCCGGGGAGGAACACGAACAGGAAGAGCGGCTCGTAGAAGAGCATGCGGCGCTCCCTCCGGGCGACTTCGGTCGGTGTGGGTAGTCAAGCCGCCCGTTCCTGTCAAACGCATCGCTTCGCTCGGACGTGCCGAGTCGGTCATGCCCGAGGACGCGGCGCATTTCCTCGCCGTCGATCTTGTTCTAACACCTCGTGATGATCAAACACGGCAGCGGCGCCTGGACCGGCTTCCTCGTTATGGCGTTCGTCATCCTCGGGCTGTGCGGCCTGTTCGCCACCTACGCGGTGCAGCTGCCCTATCAGCGTGAGGCCTACGCCGAGGCTAGGCTGGATGCGGCGACCGGCGCGCCCGACGCGCAGGCGCGCCTCGACCAGCTGCGCGACGCGCTCGGCGATGACGGAGCCGGCGCGTTCCCGCCAGAGGGCGAGCCGAGCCGCAGGATCGACACCGCGCGACATGTGCTGCGGCGGCACTTCCAGGAGCAGGGAAACGACATCGCGCTGCGGCTGCGGATCGTGATCGTGGTGTTTACCGGGGGTGCCGCGCTGTTCGGCCTGATGGTGACCAGCATCCTGCGCCGGACGCCGCGCTGATGCGTCGCTAGCTGCCCCTCGGCGGCGACAGCGTGCGCAGGTAGGCGATGACGTCGCGCCGGCCGACCGCGCCATCGATCGCGTTCGGCATCGCGGTGTTGGCGATGAAGCGACGCGGACCGGCGAGCCAGGCATCGAGGGTGGCCGCGTCCCAGGTCAGGTGCGCGCCCGCGAGTGCCGGCGTGTAGGGGTAGCCCGGCACCGAGCCGGCCCTGCGCCCGAACACCCCGGCGAGCTGCGGGCCCTCGATCGCGTGGTCGAGGCCGTGGCAGCCGGCGCAGTGCGAGGCGAACAGCATGCGGCCGGCGACGGGATCGGCCGGAGCGTCGGCGAAGCGCGACAGGTCCTGCGCACCCGCGGGACGCGCCGAGCGGAAGAAGGTGTAGGAGAGGGTGATGTCGCCGACGTCGTCGGTCGACGGATCGCTGCCCATGGCGCGGTCGACGAAGAAGGTGACCGGCATCTCCACCTTCTGGTGCGGCGCCAGCCGCTCCTCGGTGAAGCAGAAGCACTGTATCTTCTTGAAGTAGATGCCGACCTTGTCTGGCGTCACGTTGAAGGTGGCGTGACCGACGATCGGCCGGTCGGACAGGTTCTCCGCCTCGAAGAACACCAGGCTCTCGGCGCCGAGATGCACCCGCACCCGCGACTGCAGCGGCCGGAAGCGCCACGGCAGCGACGAGGCAGTCGCGGTGGAGAAGTCCACCGTGACCCAGCGGGTCGAGAGCCCGGTCGAGGCGTCGGCGCGCTGCGTGGTGCCCCCGGAGCCGGTGACGGAGCAGAACATGCGGTAGAGCGGCACCGAGAACGAGACCACCGTGAGCATCACCGCGACGATCACCAGCAGCCCCGCCGGCACCAGCCAGGCGCGGGATTTTCCAGCTTGCATGGCGATGGTCTAAAGCAGAACCCGGCGAGGAGGAAATGCCCTCGCCGTGATGCACTGAGGAGTTCGGCATGAACAAGACGGCGACGCTGATCACGGCAGCCTCCATCCTGCTCTGCGCCGCAGCCCCCGCCGTGCCCCCTGCCAGTCGTCCGGCGGCACCCTCTTCCGTTTCCCCGCCCGGCATCTCTCAACCTAGCACCTCCCAGCCTGGCACGCCTCAGCCCGGCGCGCCTCAGCCCGCTACGGTGCCGACCGCCTCGGCGCCGACCGCCGCGACCCTACCGAGCGAGATGCCGACGCAGTTCGTGCCGCAGGACGGCAGCTTCGACTTCATCCGCCGCAGCGTGATGATCCCGATGCGCGACGGGGTGAAGCTCCGGACCGAGATCCTGATCCCGCGCGGCGCCCGCAACGCCCCGATCCTGCTGACCCGCACACCATACGGCGCCGTGTCGCGGTTCGCCGAGCACCCCAGCAACACGCTGTCCGGCGTGCTCGGCGACGGCGACGTCGTCGACGAGCTGGTGGCGCAGGACGGCTACATCCGCGTGGTGCAGGACGTGCGCGGCAAGTACGGCTCCGAGGGCGACTACGTCATGACCCGTCCGCTGGCCGGGCCGCTCAACCCGACCGGCGTCGACGAGTCCACCGACGCCTGGGACACGATCGACTGGCTGGTCAAGCACACCCCGGAGAGCAACGGCCGGGTCGGCATCCTCGGCATCTCCTACGACGGCTTCACCGCGCTGATGGCGCTGTTCCATCCGCATCCGGCGCTCAAGGCCGCGGTGCCGATCAACGCCATGGTGGATGGCTGGATGGGCGACGACTGGTTCCACCAGGGCGCGTTCCGCACCGGCAGCCTTGCTTACATCTACGAGCAGGAAGCCACCCGCGGCAGCGACCTGCAATGGTGGTCCAGCGCCTATGACGAGTACACCGAGCTGATGCAGGCCGGCTCGCCGGGCGCGCTGGGCCGCTCGCGCGGACTCGACCAGCTCGGGTTCTTCACCAAGCTGCTGGCGCACCCCGCGTATGACGGCTTCTGCCAGGGCCAGGCGATCGACCGGCTGCTGGCGCACCAGGGCCAGAGCGCACCGTTGAGCGTGCCGACCATGCTGGTGCACAGCCTGTGGGACCAGGAAGACATCTACGGCAACATCGCGGTTTACAAGGCGCTGCAGCCGCAGGACAGGGCCGGCATGCTGCACCTGGTGATCGGGCCCTGGTTCCACCATCAGGAGCGGTTGGACGGCAGTGCGATCGGCGCGATCCGCTTCGGCTCCGACACCGCCGCGGCCTTCCGCAGCCGCATCCTCAAGCCGTTCCTCGACCGCACCCTCAAGGGCGACAACGCACCGGCCACGGCGCCGGTGATCGACTTCGTCACCGGCATCAACCGCTGGGAGCGGCGCGCCGTCTGGCCGGGTCCGGTGCAGCCGACGGCGCTGCATCTCGGCCCGCAGGGGCAGCTCGGCTTCTCGCTGCCCGCCGGAGCAGCGCCCGGCTACCGCGCCTACGTCTCCGACCCCGCCAACCCGGTACCGTTCCTGCCGCGACCGGTGCACCTGTCCGGCGACGCCGGCCGGCAGGTCTGGCAGCACTGGCTCGTCAGCGACCAGCGCGCGGTATCGGCGCGTCCCGACGTGCTGGACTATACCTCGCCGCCGCTGACGGCGCCGCTGCGCATCAGCGGCCAGCCGGTCGCCCATATCGACCTCTCGACCACCGGCACCGACGGCGACCTCGTGGTCAAGCTGATCGACCTGTATCCCGACATCGACGGCCGCGAGCCGGAGCTCGGCGGCTACGAGCTGATGGTCAGCGCCGACATCCTGCGCGGCCGCTACCGCGAGAGCTTCAGCGATCCCAAGCCGCTGGCGCCGAACCGGATGCTGCCCTGGCAGATGACGCTGCCGACCAACAAAAACGTGTACATCACCGTCCACCCCATAAAATTAAAAAAAAAATCGAGCTGGTTCCCGCTCTACGACCGCAACCCGCAGCGCTACGTCGA
>CAXTOE010000319.1:0-3904 GCA_964245685.1 uncultured Acetobacteraceae bacterium
CTCCAGCCACTCCAGGAAGGCGCCGCCGGCGGTCGAGACGTAGGAGAACTGGTCCAGCACGCCGGCGTGGCGCAGCGCCGAGACGGTGTCGCCGCCGCCGGCGACCGAGCGAAGCCCGCCGGCCAGGGTGAGGTCGGCGACGGCGCGCGCCAGCGCGGTGGTGCCGGCATCGAACGGCGGCGTCTCGAAGGCGCCCATCGGGCCGTTCCACACCAGCGTCTTCAGGGTCGCGAGATGCCGCCCCAGCAGCTCCACCGTGCGCGGCCCGCAATCCAGGATCATCGTGTCGACCGGCACCTGCTCCACCGGCACCACCTGCGAGGGGGCGTGCGCCTTGAACTCGGCGGCGACCACCGCGTCGACCGGCAGCAGGAGCTGGCAGCCGCGCGACTCGGCCTCGGCCATGATCGCGCGCGCCGTGTCGTGCATCTGCGGCTCCTGTAGCGAACGGCCGACCTCCAGCCCCCGTCCCGCGAGGAAGGTGTTGGCCATCGCGCCGCCGACGATCAGCACGTCGACCCGGCTCAGCATGTTGCCGATCAGGTCCAGCTTGGTGGAGATCTTCGCACCGCCGACGATGGCGCCGACCGGACGTTCCGGATGCTCGAGCGCGAGCGTCAGCGCGCTGAGCTCGGCCTGCATCAGCCGGCCGGCATGGGCGGGAAGGTGGCGCGCCACCCCCTCGGTGCTGGCATGTGCACGATGCGCGGCCGAGAAGGCGTCGTTGACGTAGATGTCGGCGAGTGCCGCGAGGCCGGCCGCCATCTCAGGGTCGTTGGTCTCCTCGCCGGGATGGTAGCGGGTGTTCTCCAGCACCAGCACCTCGCCGTCACGTAGTGCCGCCACCGCCGCGTGCGCCTGCGGGCCCAGGCAGTCCCCTGCGAAGTGCACCGGATGGCCGAGCACCTGCGCCAGCGCCTCGCGCACCGGGGCCAGCGACATCTCCGGCACCCGCTTGCCGCGCGGACGGTCGAAGTGGCTGACCACGATCACGCGCGCTCCCTTGTCGGCGAGCTCGCGTATCGTCGGCGTGAGCCGCTGCAGACGCGTCAGGTCGGTGATCCTGCCGTCGCGCAGCGGCACGTTGAGGTCGGCGCGCAGCAGCACGCGCTTGCCGGCACAGTCCAGCGCGTCGATCGTGCGGAACGACGCTCCCTTGGCTTCGATCGGGGCCTCGACCGGACCCGACATCAGAGGCTGCCGAACACCGCGGCGGTGTCCGCCATGCGGTTCGAGAAGCCCCACTCGTTGTCGTACCAGCCGCACACCCGCACCAGCTTGCCGCCATCGATCAGGGCGGTCTGGGTGGCGTCGAACGAGCACGACGCGATTTCGTGGTTGAAGTCGCTGCTGACCAGCGGATCGGTGCTGTAGACGACGATGCCCTTCAGCGCGCCTTCGGACGCCGCCTTGAAGGTCTCGTTCACGGCGGCGACGCTGGTCGGCACCGTGCGTGGCACGAAGTCGAGCGAGACCAGGGACACGTTCGGCGTCGGCACCCGGATCGCGGTGCCGTCGAGCTTGCCCTTGAGCTGCGGCAGCACCAGCCCGACCGCGCGGGCCGCACCCGTGCTGGTCGGGATCATGTTCAGGGCTGCGGCGCGGGCGCGGTGCAGGTCCTTGTGCAGCGTATCCACGGTGCGCTGGTCGCCGGTGTAGCTGTGGATGGTGACCATGTAGCCGCGCTCGATGCCGAACGCGTCGTCCAGCACCTTGGCCATCGGCGCCAGGCAGTTGGTGGTGCAGGACGCGTTCGAGATCACGGTCATGTCGCCGGTGATGACCTGGTGGTTGACGCCGTAGACGATGGTGGCGTCGACGCCGTCGGCCGGTGCGGAGACCAGCACCTTGCGCGCGCCGGCGGTGATCAGCTGGGCCGCCGCCTCCTTCTTGGTGAACAGGCCGGTGCACTCCATCGCCACGTCGACGCCCTGGTAGGGCACCTTGGAGGGATCGCGCTCTGCCGAGACCTTGATCGGATCGTAGCTGCGGCCGTTGGCGCGGATCGTGATGCTGTCGCCCTCGACGCTGACCTCGCCGGGGAAGCGGCCGTGCACGCTGTCGTAGCGCAGCAGGTGCGCGTTGTCCGACACGCTGCCGAGGTCGTTGATCGCGACCACCACCACGTCGGTGCGGTTGCTCTCGATGATGCCGCGCAGCACCAGGCGGCCGATACGTCCGAACCCGTTGATGGCGACCCTGACCGGGCGGTTCTCTGGCATTTCGATGATCCTTGCTAGGAGTGACCGACCCTAGGGCAAACCGCCGCCATAGACTATCCGGCCCGGAGAGGCCGGGCGAGACGTGGCCAGGCGACGACGCACCCGTGCCGCCACCGCCTCCGGGGTGATGCCGAACTGCCGATACAGCTCGTCCGCCGGTGCCGAGATGCCGTACTCGTGGATGCCGATGAAGATCCCCTCCGCCCCGAGCCAGCGCTCCCAGCCGAAGCCTGACGCCGCCTCGATGCCGACCCGCAGCGCTGATCCGAGCACCGCGTCGCGGTAGCCGGCGTCCTGTTCCGAGAACAGCTCCCAGCAGGGCAGCGAGACGACGGCGGCGGCGATCCCGTGCAGCGCCAGGCGATCGCGGGCCTCGATCGCGATGCCGACCTCCGGGCCGGTGGCGATCAGCGTCGCCTGGCGCGAGCGCCCCGACGGCACGTCGGCCAGCAGGTAGCCGCCGCGGGCGCAGCCATCCTCGGCCGCGCGACCCGCCCGGACGCGCCGGTTCAGGTCGGGCGGGATGCGCGAGGAGAATGCGATCAGGCTCGGCCCTTCGGCGCGCTGCAGGGCGAGCTGCCAGCACTGCATCATCTCGGCACCGTCGGCGGGACGGAACACCGCGACGTTGGGCATCGCGCGCAGGCTGGCGAGCTGCTCGACCGGCTGCCAAGCGGCGCCGTCCTCGCCCAGCGCGAGGCCGTCGTGGGTCAGCAGGTGGATCACCTGACGCCGCATCAGCGCCGCCAGCCGCAGCGCCGGACGCATGCGGTCGACGGCGATGAACGACGCAGAGCCGCAGGCCAGCAGCCCGCCATGCAGCGCGATGCCGTTCAGCAGCGCCGCCATGCCGTGCTCCTGTGTGCCCAGGCAGAGCACGCGGCCGAGCCGGCCCGGTCCACGGGCGCTCGATCCGAGACTGCTCAGCTGCGGCATGCTCGGCAGCCCGGGCTCGCAGGACAGGCTGACGAACTCGGGCAGCAGGCTCAGCAGCGCGTCCAGCCCGCGCCGCGCCCCGGACTGGTCACGCTGCGGCGAGCCACCCTGAGTGTCGGCCGCGAGGTCCGGCTGACGCCAGGCCTCGCGCCACGACCGGCTCCACTGCTCGGGCAGGCCACCGCCGTGGACGCGGGCGAACTCGTCGCGGTCGCGGTGGCGCGCGAGGCGCTTGAGCCAGCCGCGCCGCGCCCCGTTGCCGCGTCGTCCCCGTGCCCGCCAGGCCTCGCACGGGACCGCCCGCGGCTCCGGATCGCCGGCGCGGTCAGGCCAGGGCCGGTGGTGCACGACGCAGGCGATCAGGCTCGGCTTGCGTCCCCGGACGGCGCTGGCGATCGCCTGAGCGACTGCCTCGGGGTCGTGCGCATCCACCTGCCGCACCGCCCAGCCGCAGGCGGCGAAGCGCGCCATCGGATCGAAACGCGCCGTGTCCGGATCCGCCGTCGCCTCGGCGCGCAGGTCGAGCTCGAACAGCACGCTCAGCCGGTCCAGCCGCATCTGGCCGGCCAACGCCGCCGCTTCCAGGGCGACGCCGGCGGACAGATCGGTCTCGCAGGCCAGCACCCAGCTTCGATGATCGACCAGCGAGTGGCCGAAGCGTGCCGCCAGGATACGCTCCGCCATCGCCATCCCGGCGGCGGTGGATTTTTTTTTTGATTCGGGTACCACCGAGATCTACACGCCGG
>CAXTOE010000320.1:0-3897 GCA_964245685.1 uncultured Acetobacteraceae bacterium
AGGGCAGCATCGCGGCCAGCGCGCGGGCGTCGATCAGCAACTGCGCCATCAGGCGCTGCCGGAAGCCGTCGTCGGCGGAGGCGGCGAAGAAATCATAGTGCACCAGCCAGGCGTTGAGCCGGGCCCCCAGCACGTCGGGTGCACGCGGACGCGCTTCGTGAGGTGGCCGCTGCAGCCACTCCGCCACCAGGGCGCGGGCGCGCAGCCGGGCGCCGTCGGTGCCCAGCGCGCGCAGGTCGCGCAGCCAGGTGAAGCCGTGCGCGTGCGCGCGCAGCAGCGGCGCCCGGAGCACCTCGGCGCGGGGCGCATCCTGGGCGTCCGCGGTGGCGTCCGACCATCCGTCCGGCGCCAGCGGGTAGACGGTGCCGCAGAACCGCAGCTCGCCCTGCATCAGGCGAGCGCCGAGCGACGGATCGCCCGGCCATGGATCGCGCACCGCCTGCTGCGGCGCGTCCGGCACGCGGCTCATGCCCAGCGGAGTGCCGAGTCCCGGCAGACGCGCGAACGACAGGCGCGCGTCCCGGCTCCAGCGGCGCATATCCATCAAGATCCACCCCGGCCGCGCAGCCCCGCGATCGCGCTCGCATAGCCGGAAGCGCCGAAGATCGAGGTGCCGCCCACCATGACGGTGGCGCCCGCCTCGATGCAGAGTGCGGCGGTGCGGGCGTCGATGCCGCCATCCACCCCGATCGGCGAGTGCAGCCCACGCTCGGTCAGCATCGCGCGGATGCGGGCGATCTTGGCCAGCTGGCCGTCGAGGAACTTCTGACCTCCGAACCCTGGGTTGACGGTCATCACCAGCACCATGTCGGCGAGGTCCAGCACCTCGCCGAGCGCTTCCGGCGGCGTCGCCGGGTTGATCGCGATGCCGGCGGCGACACCGAGCGACTTTACCGTCTGCAGCGATCGGTGCGTGTGCGGGCCGGCTTCGATGTGCAGGTGGATGTGATCGGCACCGGCCTGCGCGAATGCCGCGAGATACGGGTCGACCGGCGCGATCATCAGGTGCACGTCGAACACCAGCTTCGAGCGCGGTCGCAGCGCCTGCACCAGCTGCGGGCCGAAGGAGAGGTTGGGCACGAAATGCCCGTCCATGATGTCGAGATGCAGCCAGTCGGCGCCGGCGGCCTCGACCGCCGCGACCTCCTCGGCGGCGCGGGAGAAATCCGCGGCCAGCAGACTCGGGGCGACGACGATGCCGGATGTCGGTTTCATAACGCGCTTCTAACAGGAATCACGCCATTCCACACAAGGCAACGTGTGCGCGCAAGCGCCAGCTGTGCTCGACCGGAACGATACTTGGCCGGACCGACGACGGCGCGTTCGGGCCGGTGGTGGTCAGGATCGGATCAGGCGAGCCGCGAAGAAACCGTCCATGCCGCCCTGTTCCGCCCAGAGGCCGGGATGCGTGCGCAGGTAGCCCTGATGCGTGCGTGCCTCCGGCAACGGCGCCAGCTCGGTTTCGCCGAACGGCTCCAGCCGCAGACCGGAGAACAGGCCGGAGACCAGCACCGGCTCGATCCGCGCCTCGCCTTCCTCGCGCTGCATCGAGCAGACGGCGTAGATCAGGCGCCCACCGGGTCGCAGCATCGAGATCGCGGCGTCGATCAGGCGATCCTGCGCCGCCTGCAGCGGCACGAGATCGGCCGGACGACGCGACCGCAGCACGTCCGGATGACGGCGCACGGTGCCGGTGGCGCTGCAGGGCGCGTCCAGCAGGATCGCATCGAACGGCGCCGGCGGCTGCCACGCCGTCGCGTCCGCCTCGATCAGCTCGGCCTGCAGCCCGAGCCGCAGCAGGTTGCCGCGCAGGCGCTCCAGGCGCGCGGCGTCGCGATCGAGTGCCGTGACCTTCGCGCCGGCGGCGGCGAGCTGCGCGGTCTTGCCGCCGGGTGCGGCGCACAGGTCGGCGATGCGCTCGCCCGGTCGCGGCGCCAGCAGCCGGACCGGCAGCGATGCCGCGACGTCCTGCACCCAGAAGGCCCCCTGCTCGTAGCCGGGCAGGTCGGCGACGCGGGTCCCGGCCGGCAGCCGCAGGGTGCCGTTCGGCAGCACCACGCCGCCCTCCGGCAGCCCGCCCGGCAGCATGGCGTCGTGGCGCAGCGTCAGGTCGAGCGGCGCTTCCTGGCGGATCGCCTCGGCGATCTGTCGCGCCTGCGGACCCCAGGAGGCCCAGAGCCAGGCGGGCACGTCGAGCCGCGCCTGATCGAGACCGTCCAGCGCGCTCTTCCCGGCGGCGGCGAGGCGGCGCAGCACCGCGTTGACCAGGCCCGCGAACGGTGCGAGCCGGCGTCGGCGCACCAGGTCGACGGCGGTGCCGACCGCGGCGTGCGCCGGCGTGTGCAGGAACAGCAGCTGCGCCGCCCCGAGCAGCAGCGCCAGGCGCACCGGCGGCGGCGGGGCGCGGGCGAGCAGTGGTTCCAGCACCGCGTCGAGGGTGCCGAGCCGTCGCAGCACGGTGGCCGCCAGGCGATGCGCAGCACCCCGATCGCGCGCCGGCACGACCGAAGACGCCTGGTCCAGCGCATCCTCCAGCCGACCTCCGCGAACCAGCACCGAGGCCAGGATGTCGAACGCGATGTCGCGAGTCGGATCTTCCGGCGGCGCCGGCACGTGAACCCGGCGCGGGGCTTGCGGTATTGACACTCTGTTCATGCTCTCCGGCTATCCTGTCGCCAAGCAGATGGCATGCGGCCCGACCGCAGGCCAGTGCTCCGGGAGGAGATCTTGCGCAGCGAGGTGCACCATGAAGGGAACAGCGATGCCGGCGCCTGACGCACGCGCTCCCGCGTTGCCCGGCCCCTCCGCCGGCGTCGTCGCCTGGGCCATCGGTCGCGACACGCAGCCGGTCCCGACGCGCTGCGTCTCCCTGCCCTTCACCTCGCCGGCGCTAATCGCGACCCGGGTCCGCGCCACGTCGGCGGGGGAGCTGGAGATGCTGCTCAGCAATCCGGGCGGCGGCCGGGGCATCTACGTCGCGCACTGGGCCGCGCTGCGCGGCTACGTGGCACCCAGCCTGCACGACATCATGCTGGTCGACCGGGTGTCGGGCGACATCGCCGCCGCCGGCGCACCGTCTCCGGCCAGCATACGCAGGGCCGCATTCGACGTCGCGGCGGAGGGGCATTGCGGACGTCGCGTGGCGCAGGCGGCGCGGCGCGCCCGGGACGCCGAACGGCACGGCACGTTTCGTATCCGCGCCCACCTGCTGCTGCGCCTGTCGGACGCGCTCAACCTGACCGACGCCACCGTCGCGGCCGCCACTCCCTGGACGATCGAACTCGATGACCATGAAGCCTGGCTGACCGAGGCGCCGCGCCTGCTCGCCAAGCGGCTCGACGGCACGCCGCCTTGGCTGCCGGCCGAGCTCTCGACCGCGATCGCCCGCATCGCGGCACTGGCTTGGCCGCTCGGCCTCGGTCCGTACGCCGCGCAGGCCAGGCTGCCGCGGGTGCTGGGCCTGCTCTCCGCCCTGTCGCGGGGATGCCGCAGCATCGTCAACCTCGACCGCGCGGTCGGCGTGCGCGTCGCCGAGGCGGAGGCGGCGCTGGGTCAGGCGCGCGCGCTGCTGGACGACCCGATCGCCCTCCTGGCGGCCTGGCGCTCCGATCAGCCGGCCCTGCTGCGCGCGCTGGAGCAGCCGGACTGGCTGCTGGACGGGTGGGACCGGCTCTGCCTGCTCTGCGGCGACGACAAGGAGGGGATGGCGCTGGCCCAGATGCTGCTCCACGAAGGCGAGCAGCGCATGACCTTGACGCGCACAGAGCTGGACGCCGCGAGACCGCCCGGCCTCAGCAACGCCGCAGTGGCGCTGGAACGGCAGATGCGCAACGAGCGGATGCGGCTGCGCGAGCTGCAGCTGAACGACCCGGATCCGGACGGCGCGGATGGCTGACC
>CAXTOE010000321.1:0-3887 GCA_964245685.1 uncultured Acetobacteraceae bacterium
CGCCCCGATCGGTCCCGGCCGCTCCCGATCCCGCCGCGGCGGATGCGCGAGACCCCCGCGAGACCCTGCGCACGGCCCTCGCCGTGCAGCCGCGCGATGGCCTGCTGCACGTCTTCGTGCCGCCGCTCTACGCGGTCGAGGACTGGCTCGAGCTGGTCGCCGCGATCGAAGCCGTCGCGGTCGAACTCGGTCGCAGGATCATGCTGGAGGGCTATCCGCCGCCCCGCGACCCGCGCCTGCGGAGCTTCTCGGTGACCCCGGACCCGGGCGTCATCGAGGTCAACGTGCATCCCTCGACGAGCTGGGAGCAGCAGGTGCGTCGCACGCGGCAGCTCTACGAGGCGGCACGGCAGACCGGCCTGTGCGCGGAGAAGTTCATGCTCGACGGCCGCCACGTCGGCACCGGCGGCGGCAACCACGCGGTGATGGGGGGCGCGAGCCCGGCGGAGTCACCGTTCCTGCGCCGTCCGGACCTGCTCAAGTCGCTGCTCGGCTTCTGGCACAACCATCCGAGCCTGTCCTACCTGTTCTCCGGCCTGTTCATCGGCCCGACCAGCCAGCATCCGCGCATCGACGAGGCGCGGCAGGACAGCGTTGCCGAGCTGGAGATCGCGTTGGCGCAGATCCGGCCCGGCATCGAGGCGCCTCCCTGGCGGGTCGACCGGCTGCTGCGCAACCTGCTCGCCGACATGACCGGCAACACCCACCGCACCGAGTTCTGCATCGACAAGCTGTACGCGCCGGAGAGCAGCGCCGGACGGCTCGGGCTGGTCGAGCTGCGGGCGCTGGAGATGCCGCCGCACCCGCAGATGGCGGCCGCGCAGGCGCTGCTGCTGCGCGCCGCCGTCGCCGCCTTCTGGCGGAATCCCTACCAGCGCCGGCTGGCCCGCTGGGGCACGCGGCTGCACGACGACTTCATGCTGCCGCACTACGTGCACGAGGACCTGCTCGACGCGTTGGAGGACCTCGCCGCCTTCGGCGTCCGGCTCGACCCGGGCTTCTTCGCGCCGCACGAGGCGTTCCGGTTTCCGCGGATCGGCGCCGTGACGCTGCGCGGCATCGAGCTCTCCCTGCATCAGGCGCTGGAACCCTGGCCGGTGCTCGGCGAGATGCCGGGGCTGTCGGGCGGCACGGTGCGTCACGTCGACACCTCCACCGAACGGGTGCAGGTGCGCGTGCGGGGATGGGACGGGGCGCGCTACGTGCTGGCCTGCAACGGCATCGGCGTGCCGCTCGCGGCCACCGCGCGCGCGGGCGAGCAGGTCGCCGGGGTGCGCTTCAAGGCCTGGGATCCGGTGTTCTGCCTGCACCCGACGCTGCGTGCGCAGGCGCCGCTCACCTTCGACGTCTTCGACCGCTGGTCCGGACGGTCGATCGGCGGCATGACCCACCACGTCTCGCATCCCGGCGGCCGCAACTACGAGACGCGCCCGGTCAATGCGAACGAGGCTGAGGCGCGGCGGCGGATACGCTTCCGGCCGTTCGGCCACACGCCCGGCACCATGCCGGAGCCTCGCCTGGAGCGTGGGCCGGACCTCCCGCGAACGCTCGACCTGCGACGCGCGGCGACGGGCGAGGCGCGAGCCTGACGCACCGCCTCTGTGGCGGCTTGTGCGACGTCTCGAACTGAAATGTAATGACAAGCATCGAACGGCGGGGAGTCGCACCCGCGCGATCGCGACTCCACAGGTCCGGACGTTCGGATCCACCTCGGTCTCAGCGGCCCGGTGACCGAGGTATGAGTGATCGGGACGGAGAGCGGAGGATCGACGCGTGATCGGTGGTGTCAGGGGAAGGCTTCGTCGCGGTTGGGATCTGGGACGGTTCTTCGTCCGACAGCGTGTCTCAGGCTTCGCCGTGCCAGCCGAACCCGAATTCGATGCCGCGTCGACTCCCACGTTCACCGACCTGCTGCTGGGGTCGCGGTTCTACCTCGAATATGGCAGCGGTGGCAGCACCCTGCTCGCCGCGCGCGCCGGCAAGCGTTTCATCTCGGTCGATACCGATCGGTGGTTCCTGCGCGCAGTGGGGCGGGCGATCGGCACCCTGTCGACCGACCAGCGCCTGGTCCACGCCGATATCGGCCTGACCGGGCCGTGGGGCAAGCCGCTGCGCAGCAGGACACCGTCGGGGCGCCGGCTGAGGAAGTGGCGGGACTACGCCGCGACGCCGTGGAAGATGATCGCAGCCGACGACACGCCCGATCTGGTGCTCGTCGACGGCCGGTTCCGCGTGGCCTCGGCGCTGCTGTGCTGCCAGCGCCTGCACGCCGACCCGCGCGCGCGGATCCTGGTCGACGACTATGCGGAGCGGCCGGGCTACGCGATCATCGAGCGCCACGCCGACCTCGTGGGCATGGCTGGCCGGATGGCGATGTTCAGGCCGCGGCCACGGCCCGGCGAAGCCCTACACCGGACCCTGGCCGAGCACCTGACCGCATGGGAATGAACGCCGAGCCGTGGATGGGTCGTTGGCGGTGCGGCCGATCCCATCGGTCGGTTCAGGTCGATCGTCGCTGAGGAGTACGGGTCGATACGAGCGCCGTGTGCCGGTGGTGCCGCCGTGTGGCGCGGCACGCCCGATCGCGAGCATTCGGCGTCGGTGCGCAGGCGTGACAGTTCGGCGCGCGACGGGCGGCATCCAGCCGATCGATGGCGCGTTGTGCTGTGCGCAAGACGCGCACCATACCGGCTGCGCGACACCGGAGGAGGATCAGGCATGGTCGACAGCAACCGTATCGAGGGTGCAGCCGAGGACGCGATCGGCAAGGTGCAGGACGGCATGGGGGGCCTGCTGGGCGATGGCGCCGCACAGGCGCGCGGCAAGGCGAAGCAGGTCGCGGGACAGGCGCAGGGTTTCTATGGCGAGGCGCTGGACACCGCGCGCGATTTCACCGCCGATCAACCGCTGATCGCGATCCTGGTCGCGACCCTGCTCGGTTTCATCATCGGCGGTATCTTCGCGCGCCGCTGACCCTGCGGCGGCCCCACCCGTGACGCGCTCACGTCGCGGGCCCACTCGACCCAGCCGGAGTTCACCTCATGCTCAAGCTCGCCCTGCTGTTCCTCGTGATCTCCATCATCGCCGGCATCTTCGGCTTCGGCGGCGTCTCCGCTGCCTCGGCGGGCATCGCGAAGATCCTGTTCTTCATCTGCATCGTGGTGTTTCTGCTGTTCCTGGTGCTCGGCGTGATGGCCGGAAAGGCCATCTTCTAGAGCCTCAGGCACGCGCGGGGTGCGTCCGCATCGCTGGAACGCACCCCGCAGTCGGACCCTCAGACCGGTCCGATACCACTCGATCAGACCGAGACGGTGCCCTCGTCCGGCAGCTGCCCGTTCGGCGTCATGCCGTGTACGGCGTTCGGCAGGTGCTGGCTGAGCTGCGACAGGAAGTCGTTCGGCTCCATGCCGGCTTGGCTCGCCATGTTCTGCACCTGATCCTGGCCGAACACGCCCTGCAGCTGCTGCGGCGAGACCGGCTGGTTGGGGCCGTTGCCGACCCAGGACTGGGCGATATGGCCCAGGCCTGCCTGCTCGAAGTTCTGCAGCAGGCCGCCGAGACCGCCGCCCATGCCCGATCCTGCCAAGCCCTGGCCTGCCATGCCCTGGCCTGCCATACCCTGGCCCATCATGCCGCCCATGCCCTGGCCGCCGCCGCCGAGCATGTTCATCAGCACGCCGCCCATCGGCGACGCGGTGCCTCCGGCACCTCCCATCAGGCCGCCGATCACCGAATCCAGTATACCCATGACGATTTCCTTCCGTTGAATAGCTCGAACAGGGTGGAGGTGCCTGTCGGTCCGCGATGTGATGCGTCGACTGGCCCCGCGCTGTGCTAGGCAGATGAGTGAGGTCGTGCCCCAGGCAGTCGAGACCCGTCGGGCGCCC
>CAXTOE010000322.1:0-1462 GCA_964245685.1 uncultured Acetobacteraceae bacterium
ATGCCGTACAGCCCGAGATGCACGCGCAGCCACATCTCGCCCGAGAAGCCGAGGAACATCTGCTTGCCGTGCGCCTCCGCCGCCTCCAGCACGCGCCCGTCGAGCAGCGCCGCCCCCTCGGCGAAGCGTCCCTGCGGGCTCGACGCGTCGACCTGGCCGCCGGCGAACCGGGCGGCGAACGCCTCGGCGAGCCGGTGCACCGTGTGGCCCTCCGGCACTCAGCCGCTCCCGGCGCCGGGCCCGCGCGCGGCTTTCCATTGCGCAGCACTCTGTCCCCAGATCTCGACCTGCTGGTCCTGGTACGGGGTGGGCATCCGTCCCGGTCCGCGCAGGGCGGAGCCGAGCCGTCGCGCCACCGCGGCGGAGGCGGCGTTCTCCGGGGCGATGACGTGGATGAACTCCGGCCAGCCGAGTGCCGCCAGCGTCCAGTCGATCGCGGCGGCGGCCGCCTCGGTGGCGTACCCGCGTCCCCAGCACTCCCGGATCAGGCCCCAGCCGATCTCCGGTCCGGGCCAGCCTTCGGGTCGCCACGGGCCGATGCGCCCGACCCAGCGTCCGCTCGCCCGCTCCAGCACCGAGAACATGCCGAAGCCGCGCAGCGTCCAGCAGCCGGCCATCGCCGCCATGCCGCGCCAGGCGACCGGACGCTCCAGCGGGCCGCCGATGAAGCGCGACGCCACCGGGTCGGCCATCAGCGCCGCCCAGTCGTCCAGGTCGCGCTCCAGCGGCGGGCGCAGCAGCAGGCGGGACGTCTCCAGCACCGGTCCGTGCATGCGTGGCTCCTCGATGACGGATGGCCGAAGCACGTGCCACGCGTCGCCCTGTTGAGCGCGCGGCCGGCTGCCCATATTAGCCGCCACCCTACCGCACGAGGCGACCATGCGCAGCGTCCCGCCGACGGCCCTGATGCTCCCGATCCTGATGCTCGCACTCGCCGCCTGCGCCGGCTCGACCGGACGGCAGCCGGGCGAGACCGCCGCGGGCTGCATCCACCGGCTGTACGACTACCCGAACCGCCAGGAGCCGTTCCAGACCGCGGCCAGCCAGTGCGGCGGCGACGGGCCGGTGGACCTCACCGGTGACCGGTACTTCCAGGTGCTCGCCAGCACCCTCAACATCCCCTGGACGACGCGCGATCCGAAGCACGACGGCAGCATCACCCTGACCGGCAGCCGGGTGCCGCAGTCGACCGCCGAGCCGGCGCCGCCGGAGCTCTCGCTGCGCTGAGCCGCCGCCGCGGGCCGGCTTGACCGGAAGCGCCGCTTCTGCACCGACTGCCCGCATGACCGACAGCAATCCGCTCCTCGACCCCTGGAACACCCCGTTCGGCGTGCCGCCGTTCGATCGCATCGAGGCGGCGCACTTCGCCCCCGCCTTCGCGCATGCCATGCAGGCGCACCTCGACGAGGTCGCGGCGATCGGCGCGGATCCCGCCGAGCCGGATTTTTCCAACACCATCGAG
>CAXTOE010000322.1:1472-3885 GCA_964245685.1 uncultured Acetobacteraceae bacterium
ACCTTGGACGACCCCGTTCGGCATCCCGCCCTTCGACCTGATCCGGCCGGAGCAGTTCCGGCCCGCGTTCGACGTCACGATGGGCAGCCAGCTGGCCGGGGTCGCGGCGATCGCGGCGGAAACCGCGCCCCCGGACTTCGCCAACACGATCGAGGCGATGCAGCGCGCCGGCCGGCCGCTGGAGCGGATCGGCGCGGTGTTCTCCAACCTGGTGCTCAGCCTGGGCGGCGAGGCGCTGGAGGCGGTCGACCGCGAGATGTCGCCGAAGCTGGCCGCGCACGGCATGCGGGTGTCGCTCGACCCGGCGCTGTTCCGTCGCGTCGAGCGGCTGCATGCCCGCCGCGCCGAACTCGCGCTGGCGCCGGACCAGCTGCGGCTGCTGGAGCGGATCCATCTCGGCTTCGTGCGCAGCGGCGCCGCCCTGGCGCCGGCGCAGCGGGAGCGGATGAGCGCCATCTCCGAGCGCCTCGCGGTGCTGCACGTGCAGTTCGGCCAGAACGTGCTGCACGACGAGCGGGAGTGGCAGCTGCGGCTCGGCGAGGCCGACCTCGACGGCCTGCCGCCGCTGGTGCGCGAGGGCGCGCGCCGCGCGGCCGCCGAGCGCGGGCTGCCGGGTGCCGTGGTCACGCTGTCGCGCTCGCTGATCGAGCCGTTCCTGAGCTTCTCCACGCGCCGCGACCTGCGGCGCCTCGCCTACGAGGCCTGGATCGCGCGCGGCACCCACCCCGGGCCGCACGACAACCGCGCGCTGATCCCCGAGATCCTGTCGCTGCGCCGTGAGCGGGCGCGGCTGCTCGGCTACCCGGACTTCGCCGCGTTCCGGCTGGCCGACACCATGGCCGGCACGCCGGAGGCCGCCGAGGCGCTGCTGCGCGAGGTGTGGGAGCCGGCGAAGCGCAAGGCCGCGTCGGAACGCGACCGTCTGCTGGCGGCGGCGCGGTCGGAGGGCTTCAACGACACGCTGGCTCCCTGGGACTGGCGCTTCTACGCCGAGCGGGTGCGACGCGCCGATTACGCGCTCGACGAGGCCGAGATCAAGCCGTACTTCGTGCTGGAGAACATCCAGCAGGCCGCCTTCGACAGCGCGACCCGGCTGTTCGGCGTCAGCTTCACGCCGCGTCCCGAGGTGCCGGTGTATCATCCGGACGTGCGCGCCTACGAGGTGCGCGATGCCGGCGGGCATGTCGGTCTGTTCCTCGCCGACCATACCGCGCGCGCCGACAAGCGCTCCGGCGCCTGGATGAGCAGCTACCGCGACCAGCAGGCGATGGACGGCGCGGTGGCGCCGGTGATCGTCAACAACAACAACTTCGCGCGCTCCGAGCCGACCCTGCTCAGCTTCGACGACGCGCGCACGCTGTTCCACGAGTTCGGCCACGCGCTGCACGGGCTGCTCAGCCGGGTGCGCTACCCGGGCCAGTCCGGCACCTCGGTGCGTCGCGACTTCGTGGAATTCCCGTCCCAGGTCTACGAGCACTGGCTGTCGGTGCCGGACACGCTGCGTCGCTACGCCAGACACGTCGAGACCGGGGCGCCGATCCCCGACGCGCTGATCACGCGGCTGCTCGCCGCCCGCGGCTTCGGCCAGGGCTTCGGCACCGTCGAATACACCGCCGCCGCCCTGATCGACATGGCGCTGCACCGCCATCCCGAGCCCGCCTCCCTGCAGCTCGACGGCTTCGAACGCGACTTCCTGTCGGGGATCGGCATGCCCACCGAGATCGGCATCCGCCACCGGCCGGCGCATTTCCAGCACCTGTTCGCGGGCGGCGGCTACGCCGCGGGCTACTACTCGTATCTGTGGGCGGAAGTGCTGGATGCCGACGGCTTCGAGGCCTTCGAGCAGGCCGGCGATCCGTTCGACCCCGCCACCGCGGCGCGCCTGCGCACGGTGCTGGGTGCGGGCGACACCGAGGACCCGATGCAGCTCTACGTCGCCTTCCGCGGCCGTCCGCCCGAGGTCGCGGCCCTGCTGCGCAGCCGCGACCTGGTGGAGGCGTAGGCACGCCGCCGGTCCCGCCGCCGGTCACGCCGGACGGCCGCTACATCGTCGTGCGCGGCCGGCTCTGGCGTCGCGGTGATCCTGCGCTCGAAGCCGCGCGGCGCGAGGCGCTCACGCACGAGCTGATGGCCGCGCGCCGGGCCAAGCAGCGGGCGATGCGCGATGCCGACCCGGCGGCTCGCGAGGCGGCGCGGGCCCGCGTGGACGCCGCCAAGCGGGGGCTCGGCGAGCGTGGCCCGGTCTGGTGGACCGACGGCGCGCCGGACTACGGGCGGCGCATGGCGCGCACCACCCCGTATGCCGAGTGGTTCGCGTCGCGCGACGGCGTCGACCCCGAGGATTGACGGCTCGCCCCGGTCAGGTCATCCGGGTGCAGAACCGGACCGTCGGCGCTCCCACCGTCAGCGCCGG
>CAXTOE010000323.1:0-3875 GCA_964245685.1 uncultured Acetobacteraceae bacterium
GTCTTGGAGGGCACGCAGCCGGTGTTGAGGCAGTCGCCACCCATGCGGTCGCGCTCGATCAGCGCCGTGCGCAGGCCGAGCCGGGCGCAGCCCGCCGCGGTGGTGAGGCCGGCGGCGCCGGCGTGCCGCCCGGCGACCTGTACGTGCATGTCGGGGTACGCGCGCACGACATCTTCCAGCGCGACGGCGCCAATATCTACTGCCGGGTGCCGCTTCGCATGAGCCAGGCAGCCCTGGGGGCCGAGGTCGAGGTCCCGGTGATCGATGGCAGCCGTTCCCGGGTCAAGATCCCGGCCGGCACCCAGACCGGGGAGCAGTTCAGGCTGCGCTCCAAGGGGTTCTCGGTGCTCCGCTCGGCGGCACGCGGCGACATGTATATCCAGGTGGCGGTCGAGACACCGCAGCACCTGAACAAGCGCCAGCGCGAGCTGATGGAAGAGTTCGAGGTCGCGAGCAACGAGCACGGCAAGACCAGTCCGGAGAGCGAGGGCTTCTTCGGCAAGGTCCGCGACTTCTTCGAGGGCAAGGGCTAGGGCGCCCCCGGCGACCGTGATGTTTTGGCAACAGCATCCCGGTAGCAATCGCGTGAATGTTGATGCGCTCTTGACTGTGTTGTTGAAATCACCAATCCGGCCGGCTACCTAGCTTCATGTCCGTGGTGACGTCCCCCCCCCACCCGCGCCACGGACAGATAACGGCGGCGCGATCGGACCGGTCGCGCCGCCGCGTCCGCGTCTCGTGCGCTGCCTCATGCGGCTAGGGATCGCCGGCATCGCCGGCAGGGTGGGTCGCCTCCTCGTCGACGAGGTCGGCCACGCCGGCGGCACGCTGGTGGGAGGCACCACCCGACCCGGAGCCTCGTCACCGTCCGGGACCGCGCCGCGGATCTATCCCAACCTTGCCGCGCTTGCCTCACGCTCCCAGGCGGTGATCGACTTCACCCATCCGGACGCCACGACGTCGCACGCGCTCCTGCTGGCCGGATCCGCCTCCGCCTGGGTGCTCGGCACCACCGGGCTCTCGGAGCCGGCACAGCGGGCGGTCGAGCAGGCGGCGCGCGACATCGCCGTGGTGCAGGCCGCGAACTTCTCCCCCGGCGTCACCCTGGTGCTGGATCTGGCGGCACGCCTGGGTGCGGCGCTTCCAGCTGCGGAGTATGACGCGGAGATCCTGGAGATGCATCATCGCCAGAAGATCGACGCGCCTTCCGGCACGGCGCTCGCGATCGGCAGCGCGGTGCAGCACGGGCGCGGCGACGAGGCGGTGGCACGCGAGGTCGGCCGTCAGGGCCTCACCGGTCCCAGGCAGTCCGGAGCCATCGGCTTCGCCGCGCTGCGCGGCGGCCAGATCGTCGGCGAGCATACGCTGCTGATGACCTCGGCCGGCGAGCAGATCGCTCTCACCCATCGTGCCCTCGACCGGCGCGTCTTCGCGGCGGGGGCGGTGCGTGCGGCGCTCTGGGTGATCGGCCGGCCGCCCGGGCTCTACGGCATGGAGGACGTGCTCGGGCTGCGCTAGCGGTGGTATGACGTCTCAGAAGCCGCTGCGGCCGCGGACGTCGCGCAGGATCTCCGGCGTCGCCTCCGAGACGTTCTGCAGCCCGAGCAGTGCGAGGTCGATGTCGATCTCGTTGCAGAGCAGCGAGATGGCGCGTCGAACTCCCTCCTCGCCTGCCAGCACGGCGGCGAACAGGAACGGCCGGCCGACCAGCACGAAGTCTGCCCCGAGTGCCAGGGCCTTGAGCACGTCAGTCCCGCGCCGGAAGCCGCTATCGACTATGACGACCATGTCGCCGCTCTCGCGCTTGATCTCCGCCAGCACCTCCATCGGCGAGACCGCAGCGTCGAGCTGCCGTCCGCCATGGTTGGACACCACGATCCCGTCGGCGCCGCTCTCGCGGGCGATCCGCGCGTCCTCGGCCGACAGCAGGCCCTTGATCACGAAGGGACCGCGCCAGAGCTTGCGGATCTGCTCGACCTGTCGCCAGCTGAAGGCGCTGTGCCCGGTGATGCGGTTGACCTTGCGCGAGAACAGCCCGATGCGCTGGTTCACCTCGACGTTGCTGATCGCCGGGATGCCGCGCCGCAGCAGCGTGCGGGCGAAGGCGCCGGCCAGCCAGCGCGGGTGGGTCACGCCGTCCCAGCTCAGCCGCGGCGTCGGGCGAAGCGGCATGCTGTAGCCGGAGCGGGTGTCAGCTGGCCGGTTCGACCCCACGGGCACGTCCACCGTCAGCACGAACACCTCGATCCCGGTCCGGGCGACGCGGTCGACCATCCGCTCGATCTTGTCCGCTTCCGCCGACTGGTAGGCGGCGAACCATGCCCCAGGGTTGCTGCGCACCAGCTCCTCCATCGGCGTGATCGAGTTGGCGCTGAGCACGAACGGGATGTTCGCCGCCCTCGCCGCACGCGCCATCCGGTTGTCGCCGTCGAACGCGACGACCGCCGCGGCACCCATCGGCGCGATGCCGAACGGGGCGGCGTAGCGTCGCCCGAACAGCACGGTCTCCTGCGACCGCTTCGAGACGTCGCGCAGCACGCGAGGCACCATGTGCAGGTCGGCGAAGGCCGCACGGTTGTTCTGCAGCGCCGCACCGGCTTCGCTGCCGTTCGCGACGTAGCCATACACCGCGCGCGGCAGGCGGGATCGCGCGAGATGCTGGAAGTCGTCGAGGTCGAGCGCCCGCCGCAGCAGCCGTTGGCTGCGGTGCGACGGCGTGCTGACGGCCTCGTTGGTGCGGTTCGACATCTCGATCATCCTCGTCCGTGCATCGACGCGACAGGCTGCGAAGGGTGGCCCCCCTGCAACGTGCCAGCCCTCCGTGGTGCCGCGCGGCGCCGGCGGGCGAACGTCCCGAGAATAGCCGCAGGAACGGCTCCATCCCAGCCCTGCGGTGAACCGGTTGGCCTCGCATCGTGGATCCTTCCCACGTGTCGCTGCCGCGCAGCGTCACGCAGATCTCGAGCGGCACTGCCGACATGAGCGGCAGATGGGCATGGCTGCCGATCCCGCCGGGACCGAGCTCGAACCGCCGAACCGCGATGTCATTGCATGGCGGGAATGTCCGACGAAACGGGGCGTCCCGCCGCCGCGCGCTGATGCCGGGTGAGGGAAAGGCGGGCTAGCCCCCTTCAACCAAGCTTAACACAGCGAAATCAACAAGCTAACAAGACCGCCTCTTGAGGCCTCTGTATCATCCTTCTGGATCGCGGCACAGCCCGTTAGTGACGCCTGATGCTCGCTGTGTGCCACAAGGTAATCCGCTGATGCCACGATCCGCTAGTTATAGGACATAGAGGGGGCGTTCAAAGAACGGTCGGGGGCTACCGAAGCTGTGCCGATGAAGAGCAGCTATTAGAGGCGGCCCGGCCCTCCTCTTGAAATGCGCCGCTTGTTGCGTAAATGATTGTGCTATCAACAATGGAGCCTACTATGCGAGTGAATACCTACCAGATTGATCATGTAAGCAGCGCTTACTTGCAGAGCAGCAAATATCTGACAGTTCCGGCTGGCACAGACATGGGCGCAGTCCGCAGCAAGATCGATGCTGATGTAGACCTTCGAGCGCTGAAGCCCTTTCAGATGGATTACGAGCTATCTCCCACCGATCATCGGCTCGGTTTTAATTCGGCCGAAAGTTGCCAGCACGTGATTACGAATGGCTACGCGCTCCATCAAGCCGAGACTCGGGTAACCATTAACAATGGAGCACCTTGAATTGGTCTTCGCACAGCGGCGGGGCCGCTGCCCTCCGAGGGACCTTGGACGGTGCCTGGAACGGGCCGGCGGGGGTTGCTGAAGGGCCGGCGGAGCTCCCCCAGGGGCCCACAGGCGGGTCTCGAAAGTGCCGCCCCCATCCCTGAGCAACCCCCGGC
>CAXTOE010000324.1:0-687 GCA_964245685.1 uncultured Acetobacteraceae bacterium
CCCCGGCAGCTGGCCGGACTGCACCTGCCAGCTCCGCTCGGGGTCGAACAGGCAGAGATCCGCCGACGAGCCGCGCGCGAGCCGTCCCGCCTCCAGCCCGAGCACGCCCGCCGGCCGCGTGGTCAGCAGCCCGATCGCGGCCAGCAGGCTCAGCGTGCCGTCATGCACGCGCGCCAGCGTCACCCCGAGCAGCGTCGCCAGTCCGACGCCGGACGCGGCCTGGGCGAAGGGCAGCCGCTTGTCGTCGGCGTCGCGCGGCATGTGATCGGAGGCGATCGCGTCGATGGTGCCGTCGGCGAGGCCGGCGCAGACGGCGAGTCGGTCGGCCTCCGGGCGCAGCGGCGGCGACAGCTTGGCGAAGCTGCGGAAATCTCCGATCGCGGTCTCGTTGAGGTCGAAATAGGGCGGTGCGGTGTCGCAGCTGACCGCGAGCCCATCGGCCTTGGCGCGCCGGATCAGCTCCAGTGCCGCCGCCGTGGAGACGTGGCCGAAATGCAGCGCGCCACCGGTGAGGCGCGCCAGGATCAGGTCGCGCGCCACCAGGATCGGCTCCGCCGCGGCGGGGATCCCCGGCAGCCCCAGCCGGGTGGCGAGCTCGCCCTCGGTGGCGCTGCCGCCGTGCGCCAGCGACGGATCCTCCGGATGCTGGATCACCGTCGCGCCGAAGCCGCGCGCGTAGGAGAGTGC
>CAXTOE010000324.1:697-3862 GCA_964245685.1 uncultured Acetobacteraceae bacterium
CAGCGCCCCCGCCCAGGCCGCGCGGCGCGCGGGCGGGCAGGCGATCACCACCCGGTCCGCCGTTTCCAGCGAGCGGGCGAACCGGTCGTAGGCGACGGGATCGTGCGCTTCCGGATCGAACCACGCGGCGGCGCGGATCACGGCGACGGTCATAGCGCCAGCCGCATCAGCCGGCTGTCCGCGATCGCCCGCGTGCCGTCGGTGAAGGCGACCGCGCCGGCCTCGCGCAGCAGACCGAGCTCCGCCAGCTCCTCGCCGCGGCAGCCGCGGGTGACCGCGCCGTATGGCAGGATGGTGACGCGGCCGGTCTCCTCGCCGCGCGCGCGCAGCAGCCGCACCAGGGCCGGATCGTCGATCGCCGGCCGGGTGTTGGGTAGCACGGCCAGCGTGGTGATGCCGCCCCAGGCGGCGGCCTCGGCGGCGGAGGCGACAGTCTCGCGATACTCATGGCCGGGCTCGCCGAGGCTGGCGCGCATGTCGACCAGGCCTGGGCAGAGCACGGCGCCGCCGCCATCGATCACGGTGACACCGTCGGGTGCCGACGCATCGGCGGGTCCGTCCAGATCCTCGATCCGCCCGTCGCACACCAGCAGCCGTCCCGGCCGGTCCAGGCCCGCCGCCGGATCGAGCAGGCGCACGTGGTCGAACAGCAGCCGCGCCGCGGCGGAGCTGCTCAATTGCGGCTCCGCGACAGCCGGTCGAGCACCGCCATGCGCACCGCGACCCCCATCTCGACCTGCTCCTGGATCACGCTCTGGCCGTGGTCGGCGACCGCGCTGTCGATCTCCACACCGCGGTTCATCGGCCCGGGATGCATCACCAGCGCGCCGGGGCGGGCCAGCGCGAGGCGTGCCGCGTCGAGCCCGAAGAAGCGGAAATACTCGCGCTCGCTCGGCACCAGGCCGGACTGCATGCGCTCGCGCTGCAGCCGCAGCATCATCACCACGTCGACGTCGCGCAGGCCCGCGTCCATCTCGTGGAACCGTTCGACGCCGAGCCGCTCGATCTCGGCGGGCATCAGGGTCGGCGGCCCGATCACCCGCACCCGGCTGCCCATCGCGGTTAGCAGGTGGATGTTCGAGCGCGCCACCCGGCTGTGCGCGATGTCGCCGCAGATCGCGACCAGCAGCCCGGCCAGGCGGCCGCAGCGGCGGCGTATGGTCAGCGCGTCGAGCAGCGCCTGGGTGGGGTGCTCGTGGGTCCCGTCGCCGGCATTGATCACGCTGGCCTCGACCTTGCGGGCGAGCAGGGCCGGGGCGCCGGACTGGCCGTGCCGCACCACAAGCAGGTCGGTGCGCATGGCGTTCAGGGTGGCGGCGGTGTCGAGCAGCGTCTCGCCCTTGTTCACCGACGAGGTCGAGACCGACATGTTGATCACGTCCGCCCCCAGCCGCTTGCCCGCCAGCTCGAAGCTGGTGCGGGTGCGGGTGGAGTCCTCGAAGAACAGGTTGATCAGGGTGCGGCCGCGCAGCAGGTCGCGCTGCGTCTTGCGCGAGCGGTTGAGCAGCACGTAGCTCTCGGCGAGGTCCAGGAACGGCTCGATCCGCGACGGATGCATGCCCTGCAGGCCGAGCAGGTGGCGATGGCTGTCGGCACCGTCTGCGCCGGCGAAGAAACGCGGGCCGTCAGCCACGAGCGGGATCAGCCATGCGGCGTGCTCTCCGCATCCACCGCCACCACCGCGCCGATGCGCGCCAGCGTCTCGTCGCGACCCAGCGCGGCCAGCGTCGCGTCGATCCCCGGGCTCATCGTGCTGCCGGTGACCGCGGCGCGCAGCGGCTGCGCCACCTGGCCGAGCTTCAGCCCCGCGTCGTCGGCGAAGCGCCTGAGTGCCGCATCGATCGCCGCCGCGTCGAACGGCTGCAGCGGCGCCAGTGCCGCCGCGATCGCGCGCAGCATGACCCGGTTCGGCTCGCCGAGCTGGGCCTGCGCCCGCGGCTCCAGCGGCAGCGGCACCGAGCGGGCCAGGAAGGCGGCGCTGTCGGCCAGCTCGACCAGGCTGCGCGCGCGCTCCTTGAGCCCCGGCATCAGCGCCAGGATGCGCGCCTCGGCGATGCGGTCGAGCACCAGACCCTCGCGGCCGGACAGCCGCGCCAGCACGTCGCGCACCAGCCGCGAATCGTCGGCCTGGCGCAGCCAGACGCCGTTCAGGTGGGCGAGCTTGACGTAGTCCATGCGCGAGGCGGAGCGGCCGACGCCGTCCAGGTCGAACAGCTTGACCTGCTGCTCGCGCGACAGCACCTCGGCGTCGCCGTGGCCCCAGCCAAGCCGGAGCAGGTAGTTGTTCAGCGCCTCCGGCAGGATGCCCTGCTCGCGGAACTCGACCACGCTCTGCGCGCCGTGACGCTTGGACAGCTTCGCGCCGTCCGGCCCGTGGATCAGCGGCAGGTGGGCGAAGCGCGGCCGCTCCCAGCCCAGTGCCGCGTAGATCTGCGACTGACGGAAGCTGTTGGTCAGGTGGTCGTCGCCGCGGATCACGTGGCTGATCGCCATGTCGTGGTCGTCGACCACCACCGCGTGCTGGTAGGTGGGCGTGCCGTCGGCGCGCAGGATGATCATGTCGTCAAGCTCGACGTTGGCGACCCGCACCTCGCCCTGCACCAGGTCGTCGACCACCGTCTCGCCCTGCTGCGGTGCGCGCAGCCGCAGGGTGAAGGGCAGGCCGGGCGGCGCCTCCGACGGGTCGCGGTCGCGCCAGCGCCCGTCATAGCGCGGCGCGCGGCCCTCCGCGACGGCGCGCTCGCGCATCGCGCGCAGCTCGTCGGCGGTGCAGTAGCAGCGATAGGCGTGGCCGGCCTCGAGCAGGGCGTAGGCCAACTCGGCGTGGCGCGGCTGCCGGCGAGACTGGTAGACCGCCGGCTCGTCCGGGTTCAGCCCCATCCAGGACAGGCCGTCGAAGATCACGTCCACGGCGTGCTGGGTGGAACGCTCGCGGTCGGTGTCCTCGATGCGCAGCAGGAACGCACCGCCGTGATGGCGGGCGAACAGGTAGTTGAACAGGGCGGCCCTGGCGTTGCCGATATGCAGCAGGCCGGTCGGACTCGGCGCGAAACGCGTGCGGACGGTCATGGCGCGGTTCCTAGCATGGGCGGGTCGGAACAGCATAGGAAGCTGGCCGCCGGCACCCCCGGAACCTGTGGTGTACGTTACGATATCGTCATAGAA
>CAXTOE010000325.1:0-3512 GCA_964245685.1 uncultured Acetobacteraceae bacterium
TCAGGGAGATCTCCCGGGCAGCCGTGACATCGTTCTCAGCGAGCAGGACACGCATTGTCGCCACCATCGGTTTTTCTGACGCAGATTTACCACCTCTGATTGTGCTCTGTCGATTGTTTTTCATAAAATAGAGTGTCTTAAATAATAAGCACACCTTTTGTTAGCATTTGACGGCTGTAATGCACGGAGACGATCCTGGATTTGGAACGGGGAAGCACCCTTGACCGCATCGACCACCCTCTCCGACCGTCTCGAAACGCTGTGCTCGTCCCTCTCCGAGAGGCCAGCCTGCGTCGTGGCGGGTCAGGTCTCGGGAATAAGCGGTCTCGCGGTCGAGATCCGTGGGCTCGATCGCCATGTTTCGGTCGGCGACCGGATCATGCTGCGCGGTCGTGATGCGCATGTCGTGCCGGCGGAGATCGTCGGCTTCCGCAACGAGGCGGCACAGGCCATGGCGTATGGATCGCTCGACGGGATCGGTCCGGGAGGCAGCGCCACGTTTGCCGTCGGCGCCGCCAGCCTGCCCGGCCGGCTGGCGCCCACCGACGGTTGGCTCGGTCGCGTGCTGGATCCGCTCGGACGACCGATGGACGGCAAGGGCCGCCTGCCCGTCGGCCCGGTGTCGCGGCCGGTGCGTGCCGGACCTCCCGAGGCGACGCTGCGTGCGAGACTGGGGCCGCGCATCGACCTCGGCGTCGAGGTGATGAACCTGTTCACCACCTGCCGCACCGGTCAGCGTCTCGGCCTCTTCGCCGGTTCCGGGGTAGGCAAGTCGACGCTGCTGTCGATGCTCGCCCGGCACACCAAATGCGACGTCGCGGTCATCTCGCTGGTCGGCGAGCGTGGCCGCGAGGTGCGCGAGTTCATCGAGGATGATCTCGGCGAGGAGGGCCTCGCCCGCTCGGTGGTCATCGTGGCCACGTCCGACACGCCGCCGCTGATGCGGCGCGAGGCGGCGTATTCGGCGATGACGGTGGCTGAGCATTTCCGCGATCAGGGCAAGTCGGTGCTGCTCCTGATGGACAGCGTAACGCGTTTCTGCCTGGCCCTGCGCGAGATCGGCCTGTCGAGCGGCGAGCCGCCGGCGACGCGGGGCTACCCGCCGAGCGTGTTCGCCGAGCTGCCGCGCCTGCTCGAGCGCGCCGGCCCCGGACCGGTGCTCCCGGACGGCAGTGCCGGCCAGATCACCGCGCTGTTCACGGTGCTCGTCGAGGGCGACGACCATAACGAGCCGGTCGCGGACGCCGTGCGCGGCATCCTCGACGGTCACGTCGTCATGGATCGCAAGATCGGAGAGGGCGGCCGCTATCCCGCCGTCGACGTACTGCGCTCGCTGTCTCGGTCGGTGCCGGGCTGCAACGCCGCGGGCGAGAACATGTTGACGCGCAAGGCCCGTCAGGTGCTGGCACTTCATGCCGACATGGCGGACATGGTGAGGCTGGGAGCCTACCGCGCCGGCAGCGATCCGGCGGTCGACGAAGCGGTGCTGCTGGCGCCCCGCATCGAGGAGATGCTGCGCCAGGGCCGCGACGACAGGATGGAGCTCGACGATGCGTTTGATCGTCTGGCCCAGGCGCTCGATGCGACGGCGCGGTCATGAGCGGCGACACGCTCGCCACCCTGCTGCGCATCAGGCGGAACAACCTGGACGAAGCGCAGCGCGCGGTGGCCGATGCGTTGCGTCTGCAGCAGCAGGCGCAGGCGAGACGCGAGGCGGAGGAGACGCGCTACGCCGAAGAGACCGTCGCGGCGCTCGATCTCACGCGCGGCGATGAGGCAGTCGACGCGTTCGCACGCTGGTTGCCGGTGGGCCGCAAGGCGATCGAGACGGCGCGTCTCTCGGAACAGGAGGCGTGCGGTGAAGTCGACCGCAGCCGGGTCGTGCTCGGCCTGGCACGCGCGGCGCACCGCGCGGTCGAATTGCTGCTAGAGAAGCGGACCGAGAAGGAGCGTCAGCTCCGCAATCGCAAGGCGCAGCAGGAGATGGACGACCTGGGCAGCCGCGCGCGCTCAGCGTGAGTAGTAGCCGTCCTTGCGACGACGACGTCGGTCCCGGAACAGCCCCCAGGCGCCGCGTCCTGCCATGCGGCCTGCGGGGCCGACCACGGTCGCGGCCACCGCCGAGATCGCGAAGGCGCTGCGCATCGCCGCGAGGTCACGGTCGCGTCGCAGGCGCGCGTCAAGCTCTACCGCACCCGCCGGCTTGCCACGTCCCAGCACGAGGAACATCACCGTGAACAGGAGGTCGACGCCGAGCACGATCAGGGACGCCCAGACCTTGCCGGTGTGCCACGGGCCGTAGCAGATCATCCAGAGCAGCACGTGCGCGGAGATCAGGGTGAACAACCCGAACAGGGCCGCCACCACCAGGAACGCCACGCGCATCGCGTAGCGCAGGGCCAATCGCTGCAGCCGCTGCACTTCAGCAGAAGCGGCGGCCCTGCCGTGATCGACGAGTTTCAAGGTCCTTGCCGCCTAGCGCGAGATGCGGCCAAGCAGGTAACCGACTGCCGTCGAGATCGCGATCGCGATGAGAGGCTTGCCGCGGACCCTCTCGGAGACGTTCGCGACCTGCGTGTTGGTCATGTCGCGCGCGCTGCTCACGGCGGTCTCCGCCTTACCCGCCGCGTCGGCCAGTGCCGGCGTCACGCGCTCGTTCAGGAGCTGCTCGACCATCGCGCGTAGGGACTGAAGCTGTTCCTGAGTATCCTGGGCAACGTCCTTCGCCTTGTCGGAAACAGCCATGATCTTCCCCTACCCATCGTCCAGCCAGGAACGCGGTGCTACCGCACGAGTTGCAGCATAGCCATGAGCCTGATCCAGCCTGGCAATGCGCCGCGGCTCGCTCTGGACGGGCTGGCCACGCCTCGCCGGCGGCGGGACGGGGGGTGGTCGATGGGCGCGACGTCACCGCCCTGCCCCCGGCGCAGCGCCGGACAGGCGCGATCTCGAGCCGCGATCCGCTGTTCGGGCACCTGACGGTCCATGGCAACGTGGCCTTCCCGCTGGTGGTGGCCCGTGTGCCCGAGCCGGCGCGCGCGCACCGTGTGCACCAGGCGCTGGCCTTGACCGGGCTGGAGGCGCAGGCCGACCGGCGGCCGGCCGCGCTCGGCGCCGCCGAGGCGTTCCGTGCCGCCATGGCGCGCGTCCTGGTCTCGGACCCCGCGGTGCTGCTGCTGGACGATCCGCTCGGCGAACTCGATCCGACGTCGCGGCGCGCGATGCACCAGTTGCTGCGTCGGCTGGCGAAGGCGCGCGGCCTCACCCTCCTGCTCGTCACGCGCGACCGCGAGGAGGCGCTGACGATGGGCGACCGGATCGGGATCTTGGAGCGGTGGTCACTGCGCCAGCTGGGGACCGCCGCCGAGCTGCTGGACCGTCCGGCGGACGAGATCGTGGCCAGCGGCTTCGGCGAGGCGAACAGCCTCACCGGCAAGGTGGCGTGGGTGGAGGACGACGTGGCAGGCGTGCGGCTGAGCGCCGGCCCGACCGTGGAGGCGATGAGTGCCGGC
>CAXTOE010000325.1:3522-3858 GCA_964245685.1 uncultured Acetobacteraceae bacterium
GGGTGCCACGTGCGTCGTGTGCGTCCGGCCCGAGCGGGTTGCGGTCGCCTTCGTCCGCGATGGCGGCGATGCGCTGCGTGCCGACATGCTGGACGCCGGCGCGCTCTCCGGCACCCTGACAGACATGGTCAATCTCGGCGACCACCTGCGTCTGCGCTTCCGGCTGCAGGGCGGTGGCGAACTCCTGGTGCGGCGTCCGGCGTCGCAGCCGACCGCCGGCCTCCGGCCGGACCGCCCCGCCCTGCTCGCCTGGCAGGCGGCGCATGCCGTGGCCTTCGTCCAGGACGGCTGAGCCGTCTGGCTGAAGCGTGCGGGCTGTTTCAGCGTGTGACGGAG
>CAXTOE010000326.1:0-2687 GCA_964245685.1 uncultured Acetobacteraceae bacterium
ATTGTCGACTATGGTCGGCAGGCCAGCGGAGGCCGCGTCGACCCCTCGCGCATCGACCCGTTGGTGGCAGCGATACCCGATGTGGCCGATGCGGCCCGCGTTCTCGGAAGGGTGGCGGAAGCCGCCAATCCCAGCGAGGCGCTGCGAGACTTCAATCCGCCGCATAAGGGTTACACCTTGCTCCGGGCAAAACTCGCCGAACTGCGGCAGACGTCCGATATGGCCGAACGCGGGCCGATCGGCTCGCTCGCCGCGGCACTGTTCACCGACTACCTGTTCCCGTTCGAGCTGACCAGCGCGCTGCTGATCACCGCCGCGGTCGGCGCCATGGTGCGCGACGACAGGCCGCGTGTGTCGATGCCGCCGCGCGTGACCTCCGCCTTCGCGTAGCCTTCCGATCCGCTCGGCGTCAGGCGCCAGCGCGACAGCTGCGCGGCCAGGCGATGCAGATCGCGATCCTTGAGTTCACCGATCGGCAGCGATGCCGGCCGCGGGGCGAGATGACGCTCGGCAAGGCTCCACGCCAGTCGCTGCGGCAGCCACTGCGCCAGCACCGTGCGCGCCTCCGCCCGCGGACGCACGCGCTTGCCGTCGAGCAGAACGGCGTAGGTATCGCGCCCCGGCAACAGGTCGAGATCCACCGCGCCGCCGGCTTCCCAGAACGACGAGATCTGCAGGATGGCGGGTCCCGACAGCCCGCGATGGGTGAACAGCGCGGCCTCCTCGAACTGTGCCGCGCCGCACCCGGCCGCCACCGGCAGCGACACGCCGCTGAGCGGCTGCATCAGGGCCAGGTCCTGGTCGCCGAAGCGGAGCGGCACCAGCGCCGGGTCGGTCCGTGTCACCGCCAGGCCGAACCGACGCGCGAGATCGTGCGCTAGGCCGCTCGCGCCCATCTTCGGGATCGACAGGCCGCCGGTCGCCAGCACCAGCGACTGCGCCTGCACCGCGCCTCGATCGGTCCGGACCACGAAGCGGTCGGACCGGCTGGCCTCGACGATGCGCACGCCGCAGCGGATCGCGACGCCTGCGGCCTCGCATTCCGCCAGCAGCATCGCGACCACGGCACGGGCCGAGCCGTCGCAGAACAGCTGACCGAGATCCTTCTCGTGGTAGACGATGCCGTGCTTCTCGATCAGGGCGATGAAGTCCGCCGGCCGGTAGCGCGACAGCGCGGAGCGCACGAAGTGCGGATTGCCGGACAGGAAGCGCTCCGGCACCGTTTCGCGGTTGGTGAAGTTGCACCGTCCGCCGCCGGAGATCAGGATCTTCTTGCCCGGCTCGTCGGCGTGATCCAGCACCAGCACCGAGCGTCCGCGCCGCCCGGCGCCGATCGCGCACATCAGCCCGGCGGCTCCGGCGCCGAGCACGACGCCGTCGACAGCGTGCGGCAGGATGGCGGTCAGGCCGGCTGCGGCGTCGGCCGCCTCACTTCGGGAGACGCTTCGGCGCGCCGCCAACGATGTGGCCGATCGGCGTCAGCGCGTCCACGTGGTCGCAGACGATCTTGAACACGGCGAGCAGCGGCACGCTGAGGAAGGCGCCGGGGATGCCCCAGAGCCAGTCCCAGAACATCAGCGAGCTCATCACCAGCACCGGGTTGAGCGTGAAGCGCCGTGCCAGCAGCATGGGCGTGATGGTCTCGCCCTCCATGACGTGGATGCCGAAATAGATCGCCGGCGGCACCAGCGCCTGCAGCACCGAGCTGAAGCTGAACAGGCCCACGAAGAAGTAGATCACCACGCCGGTCATCGGCCCCAGGATCGGGATGTAGTTCAGCAGGAACGCCAGCACGCCCCACAGCAGCGGGTTGGGCAGGCCGAGCGCCCAGCACTGGATGAAGTTGGCGATGCCGACCAGCAGGTTCATGCCGGTGATGGTGGCGAGGTAGAGCGAGACGTTGCGCTCGATCTCGAAGGCGATCTGCACCGTACGCCGCTTGTCGGCCCAGGTCGGCATGACCTCGATGAAGCGCCGCAGCAGGCTGTCGCCCTCGTAGAGCAGGAAGAACAGCATCAGCAGCATGGTGAAGATCTGGCCGAGGAAGGCGCGCGTGCCGATCAGCAGCGACGAGCCGACGCTGGTCAGGCCGTTGCCGGATTGCTGCACCTGCACCACCTGCTGCGAGCCGTGCACGGCCGGGCTGCTGGTCTGGTCGAGCAGCCCCTGCAGCTTCTTCATCATCCCCTGGGTGGCCTGGATCGGGCCGTGCAGGAAGGCGAGTTTCGCCTGCAGCGCCGGAAGGCTCTGCGGCGCCTTGCTGATCCAGCCCGAGGCGGGGACCGAGATGGCGGCGCCGATGCCGCCCACGATGCCGAACAGCGCCAGGATCAGGAAAAGCGCCGCCAGCGGCTTGGGGATGCGCAGGCGCTGATGCAGGAAGCGCATCGGGCCGCTGAGCAGCAGGTTGAGCACGCCGGCCAGCACGAACGGCAGCACGATGTCGCTGGCGAAGTACAGCGTGTAGAAGGTCGCGAGCACGCTCAGCAGCAGCAGGCATGTCGACAGGGTGGAGAGCACGCGCTGACGCCGCGCCTCGACGGACTCGTCGCGCAGCTGCGCCTGGGCCACCCGGAGCTGGGCCTGCTCGTCCCGGATCAGCTCGTCGTCCTGCGTCCGCTGATACGCCATGCTGGCCACCTATCGTGCTGCACCGCAACGCAGACGCCCGGTCTTCGTTGTCGCCT
>CAXTOE010000326.1:2787-3857 GCA_964245685.1 uncultured Acetobacteraceae bacterium
CGGCGCCTTCGGCAGCCGCACGACGAAGCGCGCCCCGCACACCCGGTTCTGCGCGTCGTGGCGGTTTTCCGCAATGATCCGGCCCTTGAGCGCATCCACGATCTGCCGGCTGATCGACAGGCCCAGTCCGGAGTGCTGCCCGAAATGCTCTCCCTCGGGACGCTCGGAATAGAAACGGTCGAAGATGCTGTCGAGCTTGCCCTCCGGGATCCCTGGCCCCTCGTCGCTGACCGCGATCTCGACCTGACCGCCGGCCTCCAACGCCTCCAGCGAGATGCGCCCGTTCGGCGGCGAGAAGCTGACCGCGTTGCCGATCAGGTTGCGCAGCACCTGCACCAGGCGGTCCTCGATCGCCAGCACCACCAGGGACTGCGCGCGCGCCTGCACCTCGGCGGACAGCTCCAGCGTCGGGCCGTCGGGCGCCCGCGTGGCGGCGTGGATCTCGGCCAGCACGGAGAAGATCGGCCCCAGCGCCACCGGTTCCGGCGTGGCGCGCGACAGCTCGGCGTCGATCCGGCTGGCGTCGGAGATGTCGGTGATCAACCGGTCCAGCCGGCGCACGTCCTCGCCGATGATGCTGAGCAGGCGGCGCTGCTGGTTGAGATCCTCGATGCGCAACAGGGTCTCGATCGCCGAGCGGATCGAGGACAGCGGGTTCTTGATCTCGTGGCTGACGTCGGCGGCAAACCGCTCGATCGCGTCCATCCGCGCCCACAGCGCGCGCGCGCTCTCGTCGAGCGCCAGCGCCAGCTCGCCGATCTCGTCGCGCCGGCCGCGCAGCCGCGCCGGCACGCTGCCGGTGCGTCCGATCCCCTCGCGCATGACGTGGGCGGAGGCGGCGAGGCTCAGCAGCGGCCGTGCGATGGTCAGGGACAGGTACCAGGACAGCAGCACGGTGATCGCGAGCGCCACGAAGAACAGCACCAGGATGGAGGAGCGCACCGCGAACAGCGAGCGGTCGACGTCGCGCGCCTCGCGCGTCAGCTGGATGATGCCGACCGTGTGCCCCTCGTGCGCCACCGGCTCGGCCACGGTGACCAGCAGACGGTGATCGGCGGTGCGTCGTATGT
>CAXTOE010000327.1:0-577 GCA_964245685.1 uncultured Acetobacteraceae bacterium
CGCGGCCGGGACACGGCTCGTTCAACGGCTATGTCCGGCTGTCGCTCGGCCCGCGCGCGAGCTTCGTCAGCGGCTGGCTGTACTGGTATTTCTGGGTGATCGTGGTGGGTGCCGAGACCATCGCCGGCGCCGCGCTGATCCATGACTGGATCCCCGGCGCGCCGGTGTGGGCGATCGGCCTGGTGCTGATCAGCCTGATGACGCTGAGCAACCTGATGTCGGTGCGCTCGTATGGCGAGTTCGAGTTCTGGTTCTCGCTGCTCAAGGTCGGCGCGATCGGGCTGTTCGTGCTGGGTGGTGCCGCCTGGATCACGGGCAGCGCCGCGCCGCACGCGGCACTCGCCAACCTCACCGCGCACGGCGGCTTCGCGCCGCATGGCTGGCTCGCGGTGCTGGCGACGGTGCCGCTCGACGGCCTCGCCCGCGGCGGCATCGCCGGGGTCGGCCAGTTGCAGCTTCTGCAGCCCTTCTTCGGGCTGCTGCTCGCCGGCCTGCTGCTGCACGAGACGGTGGCCTGGAGCATGGTCGCGGTCACCGGGCTGGTCTGCGCCGCCGAGAACATGCCGTCCGGCTCGGC
>CAXTOE010000327.1:587-3855 GCA_964245685.1 uncultured Acetobacteraceae bacterium
CTCGCTCACCGGCTCGGAGATCGCCAGCATCGCCGCCGCGGAGTCCGACGACCCGCCGCGCAACGTCGCGCGCGCCTGCCGGCGCGTGGCGCTGCGCATCGTGATGTTCTACGTCGCGGCCATCCTGGTGATCCTCTGCATCGTGCCCTGGAGCGGCATACGCGCCGGACACTCGCCGTTCGTGGCGGCGATGGACGTCATGGGCGTGCCAGGCGGCCAGACGGTGATGCGCCTGATCGTCCTGGTCGCCGTACTGTCGTGTCTGAACTCGGGCCTGTACGTGACCTCGCGCATCCTGCGAGAGCTCGCAGCACAAGGCGACGCGCCGGCGGCGCTGGTGCGCACCGGTGCGCGCCGGGTGCCGATCCGGGCGATCCTTGCCGGCAGCTTCTTCGGCTTCGCCGCCTGCATCGCCTCGATCGTCTCGCCGGACCTGGTGTTCGCGTTCCTGCTCAACACGTCGGGTGCCGTGATCCTGGTGATCTACGCGATGATCGCGCTGGCGCAGATACGCGCCCGCCGCGCCATGCAGGCGCGGCACGAGACGCCGCGCTTCGCGATGTGGTGGTTTCCCTGGCTGAGCTACGCCGCCATCGGCGCGATGCTGTCGGTGCTGGTGGCGATGGCGATCCTGCCGGCGCAACGCGCGGAGGTCGGTGCCAGCCTGCTCAGCGTCGCGGTCGCGGTGGCGGCCTGCGCGCTGCGGCATCGCCGCCCGGGGTCCGGCGGGAACGCAGAGGCTGCGTGAAGGGCCAGCGCGGCCGAGGACAAAACTGAGAGGAGTCGCCGGTTCAAGCCGAACGATATTGATTCCTGCAAATGATGTTGATATTTCCTCGAAAGGATCAAGGCTTGAGCGCCGGTCAGGATTTCTCGAATACCATCGTATCTGGTTCGTCGGCGTCTTCGGATCATCCGAGGTCGTGTCTCAATGTGAGTTCTGTCAGCGAGGGCAAGCCTCATGGCTCGCGTGAGAAGATCGCCGATGAGCGACACGCAACCGAACGAAGTGGCGCGCAGCCGATCTACGACCGCCAGCGATGACGGCGGCGTTCCGCCTCACCTGGTCTATGTTGGCATTCTGGTAGGACTGCTGCTGGTTTTCCTGGGAACGGCACTTCTCCTCGTGCTGTCGAACGCGCTTCCATCGTACCTGACCATTTGCGTCGGGTTTGGCCTTGTGCTGGCATCGTTTGGATCACGCGCTGGGGGTGTTTATGCTGGGCTGAGTGCCACTGGCGCCGGCGCCATGGCCCTGATCCTGTTCCTGGCACTTATGTACTTCGCACCGCCGGCAACGGTGAGTTATCAGAAGCGCGGACAGATCCGCGTCGCCGCCTTAGACAAGGTCAACGACCTCCGTATCATCGACGACTCCCCCTTATATGAATATCGCGATCGGACCGGAGGCTATTACCACTTCATCATTGTGAGCCGAAAATTCCACAGCAACCGCCTGAGCGTGCAGGTGGATACCAACGATCCGCATCATGAACTGATCGAGATGGTGGCGGTATCCAAGGACATCTGCGACCGCTACCTGTCCGGCGGCGACGTCGATGACATCATCAACTGGACCCTTGACTATGATCATCACACCATCACCGACGGCAACGAGGTGATGTTCTCCGAGCCTAACCGGCTGCCCGACACGCTTCCCGTCAAGGGAGTGCAGCACGGCGCCTGGCTCGGCAGCGTCACGCTGTTCCCCCGCGCTTTCGCGCAGTCAACGAGCCCATCCGCTGGATCAGCGCAGGCCCTGCTGAGCCGGCTTACCGCCGACGACACCGCCGTCAGGCGAGACGCCAGGGAAGGTTTAATCGTGCTGGGGCCGGCCGCGATCGGCCAGATGATGAAGGTGTTCCACGCGGCGCCATCGAACTACCGGATCAAGCTCGGCGTGGTTTATGCGCTGGCAAGAATGCTGCGCAGCCATCCTGAACAGCGGCAGGCGATCTCGCAAGCGCTGACGGATGAGGATTTCAAGATCCTTGTCGCGGCTGCATCCGACGAGGACAAGACGGTCCGCTTCCAGGCCGCCGAATTCCTCTACGTTCTACAGGATCCTCGCGCGGTGGCACCGAGCCTCGTGGGGGCGCGTTCGGCTCCGGACCCAGATATCGCCTACAACAACCTACTCATCCTCCGTCAGTCCGGCCAGAACCTGCCTGCCGACCGTAAGCAGCAGATCATAAGCGTCATCAAGGGCGACAAGGCCAGCAGCGGAGTGGTTCAACTCGGCCTGCTCAGAGGCTGGTAGCAAAAATCCCGCACGGAGCCTCGGCGATCCCATGCCTACAGAACCGGCGCGCCCGCACCGATTGCCATGCCGCCGATCGCGGCGGCGACCGCGGCGCCGAGCCGATGGTGTTGATCCGCCTCGAAATGCACGCCGTCGATCGGGCTCACCCGTATCACCGAGCCGGCATCGAGGAAGCTGGCGCCGTGGCGGAGCGCCACTGCCTGGTAGAGCGGCGCCAGCGCGCGCGACTTCGCGGCGCCGCCTTCCAGCATACCGCCGAGCGCGCCCACCTCCTCGATCGGCGCCGGCGCGATCAGCAGCAGCCGCGGCGGCGGGCCGAAGCCGACGGTGCAGAGCAGGATCTCGCGCAGCAGCCGCTCGATCGAGCCGGCGATGTCGGCAGGCGTCACCGAGAAGCGCGTCTTGAGGTCGTTGGTGCCGAGCATCAGCACCACCAGGTCGAGTGGCACGTGGCTCTCCAGGCAGGCGCGCAGCGTGCGCAGGCCGTTCTTGTGCATGCCCTCGATCGGGTCGTCGTGCACGGTGGTCCGCCCCGGCAGCCCCTCCTCGATCACCACCCACTCCGCACCGAGGGCGGCGCGCAGCACCCCCGGCCAGCGGTCTGCGGCCTCGAAACGCTGCAGGCCGCTGCCCTCCTGCATCGGCCGGGTGCCGTGGGTGTTGGAGTCGCCGTAGCAGAGGATTGTATAGGGAGGCATGGCCGAGTTCCTTCCGCGTCGCCGCCCCCGCTGCTACCACGAATCGAGGCCGCGGTGACCGAGGTGAGCCTCGAGTACCTGGACGACGCGGCGTCGGTAGCCGCGCCGGCGCGGGTGCTCGGGGTCCAGCCCCACCGCCTCGAAGTCGCTCGACGGGCTGGGCTTGCTCGTTGGCCAGGAGACGCCAGTCAGGCCGACGTGCCAGAAACGATCCCCCACGACGTCAAACCGCTTCTGCACCAGGCCCACGCGCAGTCCGACGCGCAAGCGCGTCGCCTGCCGCCCCGGCGGAGCGTGCGCGCTTGCG
>CAXTOE010000328.1:0-845 GCA_964245685.1 uncultured Acetobacteraceae bacterium
GCCTGTGCCTCGCCGCCCGGCACCTGCAGCGCGGCGTAGATCGCGAGCGGCAGGGTACGGGTCTCGCCGGGGATGTCGGCGGCGAACGTGATCACGGCACCGAACTCGCCCAGGCTGGCCGCGTAGCCTCCGGCGAGGGCGGCCAGCAGGCCGGGTGCGGCCAGCGGCAACATCACCGTGACGAAGCGGTCGACCGGCCCGGCACCAAGCCCGGCCGCGGCGGCGAGCAGGCCGGGGTCCACCGCCTCCATCGACAGGCGTATGGCGCGCACCATCAGCGGCAGGATCATCACCGCGCAGGCGAGGCTGGCGCCGTTGGTGGTGAAGGCGAGGCGCAGTCCGAACAGCCGCCAGAGCAGCGCCCCCACCGGCCCCTCGCTGCCGAACACCAGCAGCAGCAGCCATCCCGTCACCACCGGCGGCAGCACCAGGGGCAGATGCACCAGCAGGTCGAGCAGCCAGCGACCGAGCAGCCAGCGGCGGGACGGCCGCCGCGTCAGCAGCCACGCCGACAGCACCGCGAACGGCAGGGCCAGCAGCACCGCGCGGAGTGCCACATCGAGGGTCAGCCGCACCGCCTCCCATTGGTCGGGTGCCAGCATCAGGCAGCGTCCGGAGGTTCGACCCCCGGATCGGTCACGGCGCGTCCGGCGCGGCGTTCGCCGGCCTGGTGCCGCCCGCCCTGGAGAAGCCGAGATTATGGAACACCGCCTGCGCCGCACCGCCGGCGAGGAAGGTGAGCAGCTCCTGCGCCTGCAGCGGCATCGGCGCCTGCTTCAGCCCGGCGCCGGGATTGACGATTGGCGGAAGGCTGGAATCCGGGAACACCCCGGCGACCGCGACGT
>CAXTOE010000328.1:855-1194 GCA_964245685.1 uncultured Acetobacteraceae bacterium
GGCATAGACGATCCCGGCCGGGGCCTCGCCGCGCTGCACCAGCAGCAGCGCGCCGCGCACGTTGTCCGCCGGCGCCAGCCGGCCCTGCACCGCCTGCCACAGCCCGAGCGCGGTCAGCGCCTGCTTGGCATAGATCCCCGCCGGCACCGACGACGGATCACCGACCGCGAGCCGTCCGGTCGCGCCCAGGATACCGGCCAGGTCGGTGCCGGGCGCCAGCGCCACCGGCTTGAGCGCGGTGCGCCGTTCCACCAGCACCAGGCGGTTGCCGACCAGGTCGGTGCGGGTGTCGCCGCGCAGGCGGTCGCGCTTGGCGAGCCAGTCCATCCAGGTCTCGTC
>CAXTOE010000328.1:1204-3851 GCA_964245685.1 uncultured Acetobacteraceae bacterium
GGAACAGGTCGGCGATCGCGCCCTGGTCGATCTGCCTCGCCAGGGTGCCGCTGGAGGCGAAGGAGAAACGCGGCGCGGCGCGCCCCTGCGCCTGCCAGAGCGCGCCGATCTGGGTGAGCGCGTCGGTCAGGCTGGCGGCGGCGAACACCGTCAGCCGATCCTGCGGGGCATCCGCCGCAGCCGGCGTTCCGATCATGGGCGATCCCAGCATCACCGCGGCGATGCCCAGCAGGAACCGCCTGGAAAACCCGATCGTGTCGCGCATCGTGCTCCGTCCGCTCTCCGTGGCCGAGGATACAGCCATCGCGGGATCAAACCAGCGCGGGCCTTTCGCCGCCCGGTGGATTGGACGAAACTCGATCCGAGGTGCTGACAGAGGCGCGCTGGTGACACTGGACGTTTCGCGACGCGACGGCGTGTTCTGCGTCATCGACCGACAGGGGCAGCCGGTGCCGATCCGGCTTTCCGGGCAGCCGGTACGCGAGTTCCTGCCGGGCTGGCAGCCGCGCGGCGCCAACGACAGCTTTCCGCCCTGGACGGTGCTCGATCTCGTGCACGATTCCGGCCGCGAGGCGAGCTGGCTGCTCACCGGCGGGATGGAACACTGGCCGCTCCCGCTCGGACAGATCACCGCCGAGGAGCAGGCGCTGGTCGCCGAACAGGCGGCCGAGGCGATCCGGCAGGCCTGGCGGGGGATGCTCTGCATGCCCGAACCGGTCCGGCCGCCGGAGCTGGCGCTGTTCGATGGGCTGAACCGGGAGGCGGTCAGCCAGATCGTGGAGCTCGGCGCGGCGCGCGCGGTCGGCGCGACCCGCGTCGTCGACCTGTATCGCCAGGCGACGGACCCTGCCGGCTACGAGGCAGCCCCGGGGGCCGCCTGCGGCGGCGGCGAGCCGATCCGGCTGCATGCGGTGCAGGCCTGCCTCGGGGGCAACTTCCAGGAGGCGCTGCAGGACGCGCTGCGCGACGGCGCGTTGGCCTGCGCCTCGCCGGTCGACGGGCGGGTGCTGCGCTCGGCCGACAGCATGGTGCTGCACGAGCACCGCATCTCCTACCGCTTCGTCGACGACCGCCATGGGCTGGTGTTCTTCGTCAGCACCACCAACCATTTCTTCGCCAAGGCCGACCTGTTCCTCCCCTGCATCAACACCGTCTTCGTGCCGCACGACGAGGGCAGGTCGTTCGAGAAGCTGGCGGCCGAGTTCCTCGCCCACGTGATCGCCGACGCGGAGCCGCTGCTGGCCTATCTCGCCGATCCGGAGCGGCGCTTCGCGGTGATCTGCCGCGGCCATCCGATGCTGCACATGGGCCACCAGCTGTGGAACGAGCTGACCGCGCTGGACCGGCTGGTGCGCACGGTGCCGGCCTCGCGGCTGCCGAGGGTCATCGTGCCGAACGCCGCGGAGGGCTCGGAGGTGTTCGCGCCGATCGACCGTATCTTCCCCGAGCTCGAGGGGCGGGTGGATCGCGAGCTGCGCCGCCCTGAGACCACGGGGGTGTTCGTCTACCGGCAGCGCTACTGCCTGTTCCGCGCGCTCGACGAGCACGTCACCCAGGGCCTTGCCCGTCGCATACGCGACGCCGCGGCCGAGGAGCCGGTGCTGCGCGACGACGAGCGGCTCGCCGAGAGGATCCAGGCCGAGCGCCTGCCCTGCGTGCTGTTCGGGCTGCGGGTGGAGAACCGCACCGCGGTCGATCCGGGCGCCATGCTCGCCGATTGCATCGAGCATCTTCGGCAGCGCCTCGGACGTGTCGTGGTGATCATCGACGGGCACAATGCGCGCACGCGCCATGATCCGGTCAGCCTGTACGACAGTTTCGGCCAGGGCCTGTCGGAGCCGCCGATCTTCGCCGAGCTGCAGCTGGTGCTGCAGCTGCACCGGCGCTTCGACAATACTGGCGTCGAGATCGTCAACCTGTGCGGTGCCGCCATGGCGCGCAGCCTGTTCTGGAGCCGGCGCGCCGACTTCTTCGTCGCCGTCTGGGGGGCGGGGCTCGCGAAGTACCGCTGGGTCTGCAACCGTCCCGGGCTGGTGCTGACCAACCTGTGGAACCTCCGCCACCGCGGCGACCTCGATATCTACCATGCGCCGCGCTACCAGGAGGCGGGTGCTGCGATCCGCTTCATCGACGCGGCCTACGTCACCGACGTGCCGGAGGCGCCGGTGCGGTTCGCGCCGGGCCCGGCGCCGCTCTACAGCAACTTCCAGCTCGATCCGGCCGGCCTGCGCCAGGAGCTCGACGGCATGATCCGGGAGCACCTGCCTTGAGCGGGGCGGCGACGGCGCAGGCGGTCGCCGCCACCCTCGCGGCGATCCGGGCACGCACGCCGCTGGTGCACAACATCACCAACCTGGTGGTCACCAACAGCACGGCGAACGCCCTGCTGGCGGTCGGCGCCTCGCCCGCGATGGTCGAGGGCCTGGAGGAGGTGGCGGAGTTCGCCGCCGTCGCCTCGCGCAACCTGTTGCGCCGGCCGGTGGGCGCCGAGTGCGTCCTCGATGCGGTCGCGTACCTGATCGGTTCGTCGGGCGTCATCGGCCAGACGCTCCACGTCGATGCCGGCCAGCGTTTCGTAGCCAGCGGCCGCGACGTGATGTTCGAGCGCGAGCGAGCGACGCATGTCTGAGCCGGTACGCTATACGAC
>CAXTOE010000329.1:0-2014 GCA_964245685.1 uncultured Acetobacteraceae bacterium
GACCAGGCCGATCAGCACGGCCGGGGCCGACCCGGCGACGCCGCCGGCCAGGTGGAGCGGCGTCCCGGACAGCATCGTCGAGGCCAGGCAGTTGGCGAGCACGACGACGGCGCCGACCGAGAGGTCGATGCCGCCGGTCAGCACGACGAAGGTCTGCGCCATCGCGATCAGCGACAGCAGCACCCCCTTGTTGGCGGCGGTGACCAGGACGCCCACGGTGACGCCGCGCGGCTGCAGCGCCAGGTAGAGGACGGCCATCGCGGCGAGGATCAGCGCGGCGAGCAGCGGCACGGCGTTGTGCCGCACGACGCGTCGCATGCCCTGAGAAAGGGGGAGGGGCCGGGTAGCGGCGCTCACGCCACTTCTCCCCTCGCGGGCCGCGGCGACGACGGCGCGATGTGGAGCGCGCCGGCGATGATCTCCTGCTCGTTGATCGCCTCGCCTGCGAGCTCGCGCACCACCCGTCCGTCGTAGAAGATCATCACCCGGTCGCACAGGCCGATCAGCTCGTCATAGTCGGTGGTGTAGAGCAGGATGGTGGTGCCGGCCGCGGCAAGCTCGCGCAGCAGGCGGTAGATCTCCTGCTTGGTGCCGACGTCGATGCCCCGAGTCGGGTCGCACAGCAGCAGCACCCGCGGCTCGGCCATCAGCCACTTGCCGATCGCGACCTTCTGCTGGTTGCCGCCCGAGAGGGTGCCGACCGGCAGCTCGATCACCGCCTTGATGCGCATCCGCTCGACCATCCCATGCACCGCCTGGCGCTCGCGCGCGGCATCGAGGAACGGCCCGCGGCACCAGCGCCGCAGCGTCGCCGCGGTCAGGTTGTCGGCGACCGACATCGGCAGCATCAGCCCCTCGGTCTTGCGGTCCTCGGGGATCAGGGCGAGCCCGAGCCGCGGCGCCTTGGCGGCCTGCGGGCTGCCGGGACGTACCAGCTCACCGTCGATGCGCACCTCGCCCTCGACGCCGGAGAGGCAGCCGAACAGGGCGAGCAGGAACTCGCGCTGGCCCTGTCCATCGAGACCGCCTAGGCCCAGGATCTCCCCCGGTGCGGCCGACAGGGTGATGCCGCGCAGCCGCCTCTCCCATCGCAGGTCGTGGGTCTGCAGCGCCGGGCGCGCTGCCGTGGTGGGTGGCGGCGGACGCGGTGGGAAGGCCTGCGACAGCTCGCGGCCGATCATCATGCGAACGATCTCGTCCTCGCCGCACTCGCCGCTGGCGAAGCTCCGCACGTGGCGGCCGTTGGCGTAGACCGAGCAGGTGTCGGCCAGCTCGCGTATCTCGTGCATGCGGTGCGAGATGTAGAGGATGCACATGCCCTCGTCGCGGAGCTGCCGGATCAGGCCGGAGACGCGGACGACGTCCTCGGCGGTGAGTGCCGAGGTGGCCTCGTCGAGGATCAGCAGGCGCGGCTGGCGGCCGAGCGCCTTGGCGATCTCCACCATCTGCCGGCGCGACAGCGGCAGGTCGCATACCCGCTCGCGCGGATCCACGGCCTCGCAGCCGACCAGCGCCAGCAGCCGCTCCGCCTCGCGGTGCTGCGCGCGGCGGTCGATCAGGCCGAAGCGGCGCGGCGGCGCGGTGATGCCGATATTGTCGGCCACACTGAGGTCGGGCAGCAGCGACAGCTCCTGGAACACGCAGACGATGCCGCGCGCCTGCGCCTCCGCCGGGCCGCGGAAGCGCACCGGCGCGCCGTCCAGGGTCATCTCGCCCTCATCGGGCGCCACCACGCCGGCGACGACCTTGATCAGCGTGCTCTTGCCGGCACCGTTCTCGCCCATCACGGCGTGGATCGAGCCGGCACGGCAGCGCAGCGCGCCGTCCGCCAGGGCGGTCACGGAACCGTAGCGCTTGACGATCCCGCGCAGCTCCAGCAGCGGCGCCTCGTTCACTTGGACGCGGCCTCGCCGGTGATCTGCTGCGCGCTCAGGTTGATCGAGCAGACCGGGAAGTCGCTGGCGGCGAAGAAGGTGTCGCTCAGCTCGGGAAACACCGTTTTTCCGTTCTCGAG
>CAXTOE010000329.1:2024-3846 GCA_964245685.1 uncultured Acetobacteraceae bacterium
GGGAAGTAGTTCTTGCCGGGCTGCAGCGTCTTGTAGGTCGCGAACGGGATCGGCACCCGTATCTCCTCGGGCACCGGATGTCCCTGCAGTGCCGCGATCGCCACCTTCAACGAGACCGCCGACAGCGCCGGCGACTGGCCGGCGGAGGCGCCGAGCAGCCCCTCGCCGGCGTGCGCCACGATCAGCTTGCGGAACCCGTTCTCGCCCTCGCCGCCGATCGGCATCAGCGGCTTGTGGGTGTCGAGGATGGCGCGGGTGACGCCGGTGCTGCCGCCTTGGGTGTAGACGCCGTCGAAGCTGCCGTTCACCGCGAAGGCGTCGGCGACCGCCTTCTGCCCGGTGCCGTCGTCCCAGTTGCCGACCACCTCGGTGACCTTGATGTTCGGGTCGGCGGCCAGCGCCGCGCGGAAGCCGTCGTGACGGTCGCGATCGACGCTGTTGCCCGGCACGCCGCGCACCTCGAGCACCCGGTTCTTCTGCTTCATGTTCTGGACCAGCCAGTCGCCCATCATGTGGCCCATCTCGGCCTGGTCCTGGTTGACCTGGATCAGGTCGGCCTCCTTGCCGGTCTTGTCGAAGGTGTTGTCGAAGCTGACGATCAGGATGCCGGCCTGCCTGGCGCGTCGCAGCACCGGCTTGAACGCAGTCGGGCTGTTGGCGTCGACCAGGATGGCGTCGTAGCCGGCGCTGATGAAGTTATCCATCGCCGCGATCTGCGCCGACACGTCGGTGCCGACGCTGACGATGCGCAGCTCCTTGATCTGCGCCGCCACTTCCGGCTGCGCCGCATAGGCCTTCAGGGTCTGCAGCATCTGCACGCGCCAGGCATTGCCGATGAAGCCGTTGGCGAAGGCGATGCGGAACGGCCCCTGCTTGGCGGGCAGGGTGACGAGGGGAGGGCTGCCGGCGGCGGCCCTGAAGCAGCTCGGCAGATAGGGATCTGCGGCGCGCGCCGCGTGAGGTGTCGCGAGGCCGGTCGCAAGCGCCGTCGCGGCCGCCAGCGCGGCGAGGCGGATGCCGCGCCCGCAGAGGGGTGATTGCTTCATGGGTGGTCTCTCCCGCCGTCCGGACGTGCCGCCGGATCTCGAGGCTGGAGCATGGCACGGCGTTCACCGCGCGCAAGTCACTCGATCGGTCATGGAGCAGGACGGCGCGGTCAGGGTGCGCGCATCGCCGGGTCGGCGGACCCCGGATCGCGGGCCAGGGCAGGGGTGACGTCGGCGGGACGCAGCGTGCCGGCGAAGCCGCGATGCAGCAGCGCCACCCAGCGCTGCATCCAGGCCTCGCTGCGCCGCTGCGTCGCCGCACTCGCGGCCGGGTCGGGTTCCATGATCGTGACCGTCAGGCCGCCCGCCGCGTCCTCGGTGAAGTAGCGCAGGGCCAGCAGGCGCACCGGCACCTCGATGCCGATCTTGCCTAGGCGGGCGAAGGATCGCTGCTCGATCAGGTTCGGGTCGGCGGGATCGGCGAGCTGCGCGGTGACCAGCGGGCGCAGGCTCCAGCATTGCGACGTCGGCCCGTCGGGCCCGGCGGACGTCGACAGGTCGTGCGTCGCCAGCCCCTTGACGTCGAAGCAGCCGTTCGTCGGCATCGCGGGCGCCGGCGATACCCCCGAAGGTCCCGCCACGATCATCATCCCGGTCAGCCGGCCGCCGCGCAGGCGCGCCAGCACGATCGCCTGCAGCGCCTGCGGACCGCCGGCGCGCATCAGCGCGAGCTCGGTCCAGCCGCCCTGCGGCAGCGGCACCTGGCGGCCGGCGAACGGGATCAGCAGGCTTCGGGTGCCGGTGATCGGCGGCAGGTCGATGACGCTGTAGTCCAG
>CAXTOE010000330.1:0-3843 GCA_964245685.1 uncultured Acetobacteraceae bacterium
GGCGGCCACCGGGATCGCGATCGCGATCGCCCTGTCGCGCGCCTTCTCCGGCGGCGGCCTGCGCACGCTCGGCAACTTCTACGCCGACCTCACCCGGATCACCCTCTACCTGCTGCTGCCGATCAGCGTGCTGGCGACCCTGGTGCTGATGGCGAGCGGCGTGCCGCAGACGCTGCATGCCTGGCCCGAGGTGACCACGCTGGAGGGTGCGAAGCAGACGCTGTCGATGGGGCCGGTGGCGTTCCAGGAGGCGATCAAGCAGCTCGGCACCAACGGCGGCGGCTTCTTCAACGCCAACAGCGCGCATCCGTACGAGAACCCGACCGCATTGACCTGCGCCTTCGAGACCTGGCTGCTGCTGCTGATCCCGTTCGCGCTGCCGGTGATGTTCGGCCGCATCGTCGCTGCACCCCGCCAGGGCACCGCGCTGTTCGTCGCCATGGCGCTGGTGCTGAGTGCGGCCGCGATCGGCGCCTACGCCGCCGAGGCGCACGGCAACCCGCTGCTCACCGCCGCCGGCGTCGACCCCGCGATGGGCAACATGGAGGGCAAGGAGGTCCGCTTCGGCATCGCCCTGACCACGCTGTTCAACATCGCCGCCACCGGCACCTCCTGCGGCGCGGTGGCCGGCTTCACCGACAGCTTCACCCCGCTCGGCGGGCTGGTGCCGCTGTTCCTGATGCAGCTCGGCGAGGTCACGCCGGGCGGCGTCGGCTCCGGCCTGTACTACATCGTCGTGTTCGCCCTGCTGTCGGTGTTCGTCGCCGGGCTGATGGTCGGCCGCACGCCGGAGTATCTCGGCAAGAAGGTGCAGGCGCGCGAGATCAAGCTGGCGATGCTGGCGCTGCTGATCCAGTCGCTGTTCATCCTGTGCGGCGCCGGCCTGTCGATGGTGCTGCCGGCCGGTACCGGCGCGCTGGCCAACGCCGGCCCGCACGGCCTGACCGAGATGCTCTACGCCTGGACCTCGGCCACCGAGAACAACGGCAGCGCGTTCGCCGGCATCACCGCGACCGGGCCGCTGCTGATCTACGGCCAGGCGCTGGCGATGTTGTTCGGCCGCTTCGCGGTGATGGTGCCGGTGCTGGCGATCGCGGGCTCGCTCGCCGCCAAGCCCAAGCTGCCGCCCTCGGCCGGGACCTTTCCCACCACCGGGCCGCTGTTCGTCGGCCTGCTGGTCGGCGTGATCATCGTGCTCGGCGGCCTGCAGTTCATGCCCGCCGATGCGCTCGGCCCGCTCGCCGAGCAGGTCGTGCTGGGCACCGGCACGACCTACTGAGCGACCCGAACTCAAGGATATCCACCCGTGGACGCACACGCGCCGCAGCCCGAGACCGCCGCCATCACCCTGTTCGACCGCAGCATCATGCTGCGCGCGGTCGCGGATTCGTTCCGCAAGCTCGACCCGCGCGGCCTGATGCACAACCCGGTCATCTTCGTGACCGAGATCGTGGCCATGCTGACCACCCTGCTCGGGCTGCGCGCGCTGTTCGTGCGCGAGCCTGGCCAGCACGCGGGATTCGCGCTGACCATCGGCTTCTGGCTGTGGCTGACGGTGCTGTTCGCGACCTTCGCCGAGGCGGTGGCCGAGGGCCGCGGCCGGGCGCGCGCCGAGAGCCTGCGACGCAGCCGCACCCAGACGCTCGCCAAGCGGCTGGTCGATGCCCGAGACACCGCGTTCTGGCAGCCGGTGCCGGGACCGGAGCTGCGCGCCGGCGACCTGGTGCTGGTCGAGGCCGGCGACACCGTGCCGTCGGACGGCGAGATCGTGCGCGGCATCGCCTCGGTCAACGAGAGCGCCATCACCGGCGAGTCCGCACCGGTGATCCGCGAGTCGGGCGGCGACCGCAGTGCGGTGACCGGCGGCACTCAGGTGATGTCGGACTGGCTGGTGGTGCGCATCACCGCCGAGGCGGGCCAGACCTTCATCGACCGCATGATCAAGCTGGTCGAGGGTGCGGAGCGTCGCAAGACGCCGAACGAGATCGCGCTCGACATCCTGCTCGCGGGCCTCACCATCATCTTCCTGATCGCCGTCGTGACGCTGGTGGGCTTCGCGCACTATTCCGGCACGCTGCTGACCATACCGGTGCTGGCAGCCCTGCTGGTCACGCTGATCCCCACCACCATCGGCGGCCTGCTGTCGGCGATCGGCATCGCCGGCATGGACCGGCTGATCCGCTTCAACGTGGTCGCGACCTCCGGCCGCGCCGTCGAGGCCGCCGGCGACGTCGACGCGCTGCTGCTCGACAAGACCGGCACCATCACCTTCGGCAACCGCATGCCGGCCGAGATCATCCCCGTCCCCGGCGTGACCATGGGCCGGCTCGCCGAGGCGGTGCTGCTCTGCTCGCTCGGCGACGAGACGCCGGAGGGCCGCGCCATCGTCAGCTTCGTGCGCGACCGACACGGCGCGCAGGCGACGCTGTCGGAGGCGTCCCGGATGATCGCGTTCTCCGCCAACACCCGGCTGTCCGGCCTCGACCAGGACGGTCACGCCTGGCGCAAGGGTGCCGTCGACTCCGTGCTCGCCGCGGTGGGGCTCGCCGCCGTGGGCGGCGCCGCACCGCCGCCCGCCTTCACCGCCGCGGTGGACCGGATCAGCCGCGCCGGCGGCACCCCGCTCGCGGTCGCGGTCGACACCACGCTGCTCGGCGTGATCGAGCTCAAGGACACGGTCAAGCCGGGCATACGCGAGCGCTTCGCGGCCCTGCGCCAGATGGGCATACGCACGGTGATGGTGACCGGCGACAACCGTGTCACCGCCGCCACCATCGCCGGCGAGGCCGGCGTCGACGACTTCATCGCCGAGGCGACGCCGCAGGACAAGCTCGGCTACATACGGCGCGCGCAGGCCGAGGGCCGGCTGGTGGCGATGTGCGGCGACGGCACCAACGACGCACCGGCGCTGGCGCAGGCCGATGTCGGGGTGGCGATGCAGACCGGCACCCAGGCGGCGCGCGAGGCCGGCAACATGGTCGACCTGGACAGCGATCCGACCAAGCTGATCGAGATCGTCGAGATCGGCAAGCAGCTGCTGATCACGCGCGGCGCGCTGACCACCTTCTCGATCGCCAACGACATCTCGAAATACTTCGCGATCCTTCCTGCGATCTTCGTGACCTCCTATCCCGGGCTGCAGGCGCTCAACGTCATGCGGCTGTCGACGCCGCAGAGTGCCATCCTGTCGGCGGTGATCTTCAACGCGCTGGTGATCGTGGCCCTGGTGCCGCTGGCGCTGCGCGGCGTGCGCTTCCGCGCCATCGGTGCGGCGGCGCTGCTGCGGCGCAACCTGCTGATCTACGGGGTCGGCGGCATCCTGGCGCCGTTCGCCGGCATCAAGCTCATCGACATGGTCCTCACCGCCCTGCACGTCTTCGTCTGAAGGAGCGCTCCTCATGCTCGCCCACCTGCGTCCCGCCGGCATCATGGTGGTGCTGTTCACGCTGCTGCTCGGCCTCGCCTTCCCGCTCGGCTTCGTCGGCGTCGGCAGCGTCGCCTTTCCCTCCGCCGCCACCGGCAGCGTGCTGTTCGCCGGCGGCCGCCCGGTCGGCTCGTCGCTGATCGGACAGGGCTTCACGAGTGCGCGCTACTTCCACCCGCGTCCGTCGGCGATCACCGGCACCGACCCGAAGGAAGCCTGCCTTGCCGAGTTGGAGCGCAACGGTGGGCAGCGAGCCCGCAACCCGGCAGACGTCGGCGCGCGAAGTGACGTCGTCATCACCTCGCTGAACAGTGCGGCCGTCTTCGCGGCCGTCACCACGGGGCCGGACGGGCTGCTCGCCACCGCCCGGCCCGGCTTGGTCGTCGTCGACACCTGCACCCTCGCCGTGGCCGACAAGC
>CAXTOE010000331.1:0-1735 GCA_964245685.1 uncultured Acetobacteraceae bacterium
CTGGAGCTCGCCGCCGAGACCGCCTGGCTGCACGACGCGACGACGGCGCTGCGCCGGCTCTCGGTGACCGCACCGGTCTGGATCCTGGAGCAGGCGGCGATCGTCGGCGCGCTGACGCCCGACGTCGCGCGCGGGCAGGCGCGGGCGCAGCCGCTGGCGGCGCGGCTCGACGCGGCGTCGCTGCCGGCGGAGCGTGGCTGGGTGGTGTCGGTCGATGCCGGCGGGCTGCACCTGGGGCGCAGCGTGCGCGGCGTCGGCGAGCGCTACCACATCGAGGCCAGCGCGCTGCGCAGCGCCGACGTGCTGTGGCTCGCCGAACGCGCCGAGCTGCTGGCGCGCGATTTCGGGGCGCAGCCCGCGATGCTGTCGCTGGACAACCACGACGCTGCCGTGGCCGGCCCGGCGAGCGCCTATGACCGCATCCTGGTGCAGGGCCGCAAGGGCCTGGCGATCCAGCGCTTCAAGGGCCTCGGCGAGATGAACGCGGAGCAGCTCTGGCGTACCACGCTGGACCCGTCGGCGCGCACGCTGCTGCAGGTCAAGGTCGGCGACATCGAGAGCGCGGCACTGGTGTTCTCGACCCTGATGGGCGACGTGGTCGAGCCGCGTCGCGACTTCATCGTCGGCAACGCGCTGAAGGTGGCCAACCTCGACGTGTAGGCGCTGGATTCACCAGCCCATGCTGCCGGGCACACCCTTGAACGGTCCCTTGAGGTCGCTGGTGATCCAGCCGCCGTAGAACCCTCCCGGTTGCGGTGTCACCCGCTCGTCGGCCACGTAGCAGCCATCCATCGGGCCGGCATAGACGGCGAGGTGGTCGCGCAAGGCGGCGAAGGCCGGCGTCGGCTCGGGGTAGCTCCAGGCCACGCGCTCGGCGAAGCGGCCGCCAGCGCGCAGGCTCCAGTAACGCGCGAGCCCCTTCCACTCGCAGAAGCTGCTGCCGGAAGCCGGCTCCAGGACGCCGTCGGCGAAGGCGTCGCGCGGCAGGTAGTAGACCGGCGGATGGCTGGTCTCGAGCACACGGAACGCCGCCCGCGTCCCGGCGACCGTGAGGCCCGCGAACACGATGCGTATCGCGGCGGTGACCGGCTGCAGCGCCGGCGGTCTCGGGTAGGTCCAGACATCTTCCATCGTGGTCACGCAGTTTCCGTGGGTCCGCCCGCGCATGGTATCATGCCTGCATGTAGCACCCAGGCGCCTTCAGGAGCGGGATCATCGTCGAGCGTTGGGTCCGGTCGGGTTGCCTCGTCGTGCTGTCGCTGATGTCGAGCGCGCCGGACGGGCGCGCCGCACCGCCCGACCTCGGCGGCATCGTCTACGAGCAGCATCTTGCCGAGAGGGTGCCGATGACACCGCGTTTCCGCGAGCAGGACGGGCGTGTCGTGCGGCTGGGCGACGTCGTGCGCGACCGGCCGACCGTGCTGGCGCTGGGATATTTCGCCTGTCCCTCGCTGTGCGGACTGATCCGCGACGACCTGTTCGCGGCGCTGGCGCAGAGCGGGCTGCGGGCGGGGAGCGATTACCAGCTGGTGTTCCTGAGCATCGATGCCGCCGAGACCGCGTCCGACGCCGCGACGGCGATGCGCTCGGACCTGCGCGACCATCCGTCGCCGGGTGCTAAGGCCGGCTGGCATTTCCTGACCGGGCGCCAGGACGACATCGCGGCGGTCGAGGCCGCGGTCGGCTATCGCAGCCGCTACGACCTCTCGCTCAAGCAGTTCATCCATCCCCTCGG
>CAXTOE010000331.1:1745-3841 GCA_964245685.1 uncultured Acetobacteraceae bacterium
CGTGTTCCTCACCCCGGGCGGGCAGATCTCCGGCTACCTGCTCGGCATCGGCTACGCTGCCGGCGACGTGCGGGCCGGCCTGATACGGGCGCGCGACGGCGGCATCGCGCGCGCGGTGCTGCCGATCCTGCTGGTGTGCTTCCACTACGACGCGACGACCGGCCGCTACTCGCTCGCGGTCGTCAAGCTGCTGCGGCTCGCGGGCGGCCTGACGATCGGGATGATCGCGGTCCTGCTGCTGCTGCTGCGCCGGCGGGTCGGCGGGCCAGATCAGCGCGTCAGGTAGTCGAGCATCGTCATCGTGAACAGGGTCGCGACCCAGACGAAGCCCAGCCCCGAGAAGAACCGCAGCAGCGAGGTCTCGTCGCGCACCTCCATGGTGAACAGCAGCACCGTCAGCACCATGACGACCAGCAGCGCGAATTCGATGATCGCGCTCGTCCGCGACGGCGCCAGCGCGCCGAGCAGGATGACGCCGGCGAGGCAGGAGAGCAGCGCGCCCCAGGCGAACACCGGCACGCGCATCTGCCGCCTGATCTCGCGTCGCTGCTCCGGGGTGAGGGTGTCTCGCTTCATCGCGCCAGCACGTAGAGCGTGAGGAACACGATGATCCAGATCAGGTCGATGAAGTGCCAGTACAGGCCGTAGATCTCGATCCAGTTCTGGTGCTGGCGCAGGAAGTCCGGCTGCCGCGCGCGTTGGGTCATCCACAGCAGGATGCCGACGCCGGTGGTGAGGTGGAACGCGTGCAGCGCAGTGGTCGCGAAATACAGGTCGACGAAGAGGATCGAGGCGGGATCGTCGGCGAGCGCGTAGGGCCGATGCAGGAACGGCATCATGTGCTCGACGTAGTCCTGGTAGTACTCGTACCCCTTGAGCAGCAGGAACAGGCTGCCGAGGCTCGCGGTCGCCAGCATGCAGCGGATCATCAGGTCCCGGTGGCCGAGGCGGGACAGCACGATGGCGCCCGACATGGTCAGGCTCGAGCAGATCAGCACCGCGGTGTTGCTGGCGCCGATCCAGAACTTGAAGTGGTTCACGGCCGCGGTGACCGACGCCGGATGCATCGTGTGCAGCACCAGGGCGACCGCGAACAGCCCGGCGAACAGCAGCAGCTCGGTCAGCAGCCACGCCCACATCCCGAGCTTCGCCGCCCGCCGCTGCTGAGCGGCGTTGCTGAACTGCTCGGCGAGGGTGACGCCGCCGGTGAAGCTGCCCGCGACGCCTCCTGCCGCCTCAGACATCGGTCGGCGTCTGGATCGGGTAGTCGTAGGGCCGGAAATCCACCGTCGGCGGCTGGTCGAAGTTGTGCGCGGGCGGCGGCGAGCTGGTGGTCCACTCGAGGCCCTTGGCGTCCCATGGGTTGGGCGGCGCGCGCCGGCCGAACCAGAGCGACCATACCAGGTAGCTCATCGGGAACAGGTAGCCGGCGGCAAGGATCAGGGCGCCGGCGGAGGACAGCACGTTGAGCAGCTGGAACTCGGCCGGATAGTCGTGGTAGCGCCGCGGCATGCCGAGATAGCCGAGGATGAACTGGGGAAAGAAGGTCACGTTGAAGCCGGCGAAGATCAGGAACGCGGAGATGCGTCCCCAGGCCTCGGGATACATGCGGCCGGTGAATTTCGGCCACCAGAAATGCAGCCCGCCGAGGAAGGCCAGCATGGTGCCGCCGACCATGATGTAGTGGAAGTGCGCGACCACGAAGTAAGTGCCGTGCAGGTGCTCGTTCACCGACAGCGTCGCCAGGAACAGGCCGGTCAGGCCGCCGATCACGAACAGCCCGATATAGCCCATCGCGTACAGCATCGGCGTGCCCAGCCGGATGCTGCCCTTGTAGATCGTTGCGGTCCAGTTATAGACCTTCACCGCCGAGGGCACCGCCACCGCGAAGCTCAGCACCGAGAACACGACGGCAGAGGTCTCGCTCTCGCCGTTGACGAACATGTGGTGGCCCCACACGAAGAAGGTGAGCGAGGCGAGCCCGATGCTGGCATAGGCGACGAAGTGGTAGCCGAAGATGCGCTTCTGGGCGAAGGCGGGCACGATCTCGCTGATCACCCCCATGCCGGGCAGCACCATGATGTAGACGGCCGGGT
>CAXTOE010000332.1:0-3835 GCA_964245685.1 uncultured Acetobacteraceae bacterium
CCCGGGCCGCGGTGCCGCGCGCCCCCGCACCCGGGCCCCCGCCGCCGGCGCCGCCGAGCGCGCCGCGTCGCTGACCCACCGCCTGCTGGCCTTCTCGCGCCGCCAGACGCTCGACCCCAAGCCGATCGCCGCCGGACGCCTGGTCGACGGCATGGAGGACCTGATCCGCCGCACCGCGGGTCCGGCGGTGACGCTGCAGATCGTCCGCCATCCCGGGCTGTGGAGCATCTTCTGCGATCCCGGCCAGCTCGAGGCGGCGCTGGTCAACCTCGCCAACAACGCACGCGACGCGATGCCCAAGGGCGGCCGCCTGATGATCGAGACCAGCAACGCGGTGCTCGACGACGCGGATACCGAAGGCGAGATCCCGCCCGGCGACTACGTCGCGATCTCGGTCGCCGACACCGGTGCCGGCATGTCGGCCGAGGTGGCGGCACGCGCCTTCGATCCGTTCTTCACCACCAAGCCGATCGGGCACGGCACCGGGCTCGGCCTGTCGATGATCTACGGGTTCACGCGGCAGTCCGGAGGCGATGCCCGCATCGTCACCGTGCCGGGGCGCGGCGCCCGGGTGACGATCTACCTGCCGCGCTACCGCGACCCGCCCGGCGAGCGCGAGCCCCCTGGCGCAGCCGCCGCAGCCTCGCGCCCGGGCCGCACCGTGCTGCTGGTAGAGGACGAGCCGATGGTGCGCATGCTGCTCGGCGAGGCGCTGGGCGAGATCGGCTGCGACACCATCGAGGCGGCGGACGGCGTCGGCGGCCTGCGGGTGATGCAGGACGACAAGGCGGTCGACCTGCTGATCACCGATATCGGCCTGCCGGGCGGCATCAACGGCAGGCAGCTGGCGGAGGCGGCACGGACGCTGCGGCCCGAGCTGAAGGTGCTGTTCATCACCGGCGGCGGGGAGAGCCCGTTCCCGCGGAACGCGCCGGCGTTCGGCGAGAGCCTGGTTCCGGGCGAGGGTCCCGGCGACGTCTGGACGCAGGTGATCGAGAAGCCGTTCACCATCGAGTTGCTGATGCAGCGGGTACGCTCCATGATCCGCCCGTGATACGCATCCCGCCGCGGCGGGCGCCCCTGCAACCGCATGGCGGTGCGCCCGTTCAGCCAGCGAACTTCTGAGATTGCCGACGAGATGAAGAAGCATATTCCTGTCCTGACCGGCGCCGCGGCGATCGTCGCGGGCCTGCAGCTCGCCGTGGCACCGCTCGCGCGCGCCGACGCGCCGCCGCCGCGCACACGCGGCGTGGTCACCGCGGTGAACGGCGACACCGTGACGCTCAAGACCCGCTTCGGCGGTCCGGCGACGTTGAAGATCGGTGCCGACACCGGCTTCGTGGGCGCCGCGAAGTCGACGCTGGCGGAGGTCAAGCCCGGCCGCTTCATCGGCACCGCGGCGACGCCCGGGCCGAACGGCACCCTGCGCGCGATCGAGGTCACCATCTTCCCAGACAGCATGCGCGGCGCCGGCGAGGGCCACTACGGCTGGGACCTGGGCAAGTCGAGCTCGATGACCAACGGCACCATCGGCACCGTGACCGCCTCCACCAAGCTGAGCATGACCGTCAGCTACAAGGGCGGCCAGAAGACGCTGCTGGTCCCCGACGACGTGCCGGTGGTCGACCTGGAGCCGGGCGACCGCTCTCTGCTGCAGCCTGGGGCGCACGTCGTGGCGATCGGGCCGAAGGCGTCCGACGGCAGCGTCGAGGTCAAGCGCATCATCATCGGCGAGAAGGACGTCGTGCCGCCGATGTAGCGGACGACGCGGGAGACCAGCGTGCTTCGAGATGGATCCGGCCGGTCGGAGGCGGCTCGCGAGCGGGTGGTCGTGCATCCGCTGGTGGTGCACGTCACCCACTGGATCAGCGCGTTCGCCATCGGCTGCATGGTGGCCAGCGGCTGGCAGATCTACGACGCCTCGCCGCTGCTGCCGTTCCGCTTCCCGGCCTGGTCGACCCTGGGCGGCTGGCTCGGCGGCGGCATCGCCTGGCATCTCGCCGCGATGTGGCTCCTGGTCGGCAACGCGTCGATCTACTTCGCCTACGGCATCTTCGGGCGACACTTCCGCCGCACCCTGCTGCCGATCCGGCCGTCGGAGGTGGCGCGCGACCTGCACCGGGCGCTGACCTTCAGGCTGCAGCACGAACTCGGCGTCTACAACGCGGTGCAGAGGTTGCTCTACCTGGCGGTGCTGCTGCTCGGCATCTCGGCCGTCCTGTCCGGGCTCGGCCTGTGGAAGCCGGTGCAGCTGCAGTTGCTCGATCAGCTCGTCGGCGGCTACCCGGTGATGCGCTGGATCCACTTCCTGGCGATGGCCGGCATCGTCGGCTTCTTCGCCGTCCACATCCTGCTGGTGGTGCTGGTGCCGCGTACCCTGCTGGCGATGATCACCGGGCGCGCCCGTCTGCATCGGTCGGCGCGATGAGCCGTCGGCAGGATCCCGACCAACCGGGCCGGCGCATGCTGCTGCGCTCCAGCCTGTCGCTGGGCGCGCTGTCCCTGTTCAGCGGCTGCAACCTCACCGACGGCGACGCCACCGACCGGGTGCTGTGGGCGATGTCGCGGCTCAACGACCGTCTGCAGGCGCTGCTGTTCAGCCCGACGCGGCTGGCACCGGTCTATCCGGCCTCCAGCCTGACCAAGCCGTTCCCGTTCAACGCCTACTATCCGATCGACAACGTGCCGGAGATCGACCTCGAGCACTGGACGCTCGAGGTGTCGGGCCTGGTGTCGGACAAGAGCAAATGGACGCTGTCGCGGCTGCGCCAGCTGCCGCAGCGGGCGCAGATCACCCGACTGATCTGCGTCGAGGGGTGGAGCGCCATCGGGCAGTGGAGCGGCGTGCCGCTGCGCAGCTTCCTGGAGCGGGTGGGTGCGGATCTCACCGCCCGCTATGTCGGCTTCAAGTGCGCCGACCGCTACTACTCCAGCATCGACATGCCGACGGCGCTGCACCCGCAGACCATCCTGGCCCTCGACACCGGCGGCGAGGCGCTGCCGCCGCAGTATGGCTACCCGCTGCGCCTGAGGGTGCCGACCAAGCTCGGCTTCAAGAACCCCAAGCATATCGGCGCGATCTTCGTCACCAACAGCTATCCCGGCGGCTACTGGGAAGACCAGGGCTACAACTGGTTCAGCGGCAGCTGATCCACCGTCTCCATCCTCTCGCGTAGTGCCGCAACGACGCTCTCGAACATCTCCGTGGTCAGCCGGCCGGTGTTCGTGTTGTAGCGCGACACGTGATAGCTGTCCGCCAGCAGCAGGCCATCGGGCAGGGTCGCGATCTGACCGTGGCTGAAGCGCAGGCGAGACAGCGGGACGCCGCAAGCCGAGAGCACCGCGCTGTGCGCGAGCACGCCCAGCGCCAGCACCGCGCGCAGCGGGCGGATGTTCTGCAGCTCCGAGCGCAGGAAGCGGTTGCAGGTGCGGACCTCGATTGGCTGCGGCAGGTTCGCCGGCGGCACGCAGCGCACCGCGTTCACGATCCGGCACCCGCGCAAGGCGAGCCCGTCCTGCGGGTCGGCGCCGTACCGCCCGGTCGCGAAGCCGAACTTCAGCAGCGTCTCGTAGAGCAGGATGCCGGCGAAATCGCCGGTGAAGGGACGTCCGGTGCGATTGGCGCCCTTCACGCCCGGCGCCAGTCCGACGATCAGCAGCTCGGCCTCCAACGTGCCCCACGAAGGCACCGGCGCGTTCCACCATGGCGGCTGCGCGGTGCGGTTAGCCTGCCGGTAGGCGACCAGCCGCGGGCAGAGCGGGCAGTCACGTCCCGGCTGCTCCAGCGCCGGCACGGCGTCCGCTCCCGCGACGTCCGGCCGCGCCACCTCCGTAG
>CAXTOE010000333.1:0-3828 GCA_964245685.1 uncultured Acetobacteraceae bacterium
CCATCCGACCGGGCACGCGATCGCGTCGCCGTCCGGATCGGTGCCGGTGACCTGCACCACCACGAGGTCGGCGAGCCGACCGACCGGCAGGAAGCGCTTGGCGCCGGCGGGCGCGATCTCGCCGGCGGCACCCATCCCACGCAGCAGGTCCCGCAGCGCCGCGCGATGCTCCGGACCCAGGCCGAAGGCGCGCGCGACCTCGCGCTTGCCGACCCGTCCGGGCGCCTCCGCGATGAAGCGTCGCAGCGCCTCCGGCGTCGGCATCTCGCCGGGCACGTGGTCGAGGCCGCCGGGTGGATCGGGTGCGCGCGGCACGGCGGCCGGCCGGCGCGCCGTCATCTCAACCCGACCTCGCGACCGCCCTTCCGGCGAGCTTGCGTGCCGGCGCCGTGGTCGCCTTGGCCGCGGTCTTGACCTTGACCGGCGCCTTCTTCACCGGAGCCTTGCCCTTGATCGGTGCCTTGGCGGCAGCATTCGCCTTGCGCCTGGCGGCGGCCGGCGCGGGCGCAGCCGCTGCGGCCAGCTTCGGCTTCGGCTTCGGCGGCGTCTTGCCGGCGGTCTTCTGGCCCTTCTTGCCGCGCGGCTTCAGCGCCTTGCCGCGCTCGGCCAGCAGGGCCACCGCCTCGGCCAGGGTCACGTCCTCCATCATCTTGTCGCGCGGCAGGTTGGCCACGGTCTGGCCGTGCTGGAAGTAGGGGCCGAACCGGCCGCGACGGACCATCACCGGCTCGCGGTCGCGGGGATGCTCGCCGAGGCTGCGCACCGAGGCGAGCTTCTTGGCCAGCACGTCGACCGCCCGGTTGATGCCGACGGCCAGCACGTCGTCGTCGCGGTCGAGCGAGGCGAAGATCGCCCCCATCTTCACGTACGGGCCGAACCGGCCGATGCCGGCCTCGATCGGCTCCCCGCGCTCCGGATGGATGCCGACGATGCGCGGCAGCGACAGCAGCCCGAGCGCCTGCTGCAGCGTGACGCCGTCGCCCTCGACCCCCTTCGGCAGGGTCGAGCGCCGCACCTTGCTCTTCTTGTCGTCCGGGTCGGGCTCGCCCTGCTGCAGATACAGACCCCAGGGGCCGCGCCTGACGGTGATCTCCTCGCTGGTCTCCGGGTGGAGGCCGAGCGTGCGCTTGCCCTCCTTGAGCGTCTCGCCGCCGTCGCCCTCGCCGTCCACCACCAGGCGCCGGGTATACTGGCAGGCCGGGTAGTTCGAGCAGCCGATGAAGGAGCCGTACTTGCCGAGCTTCAGGCCGAGGCGGCCGGTGCCGCAGGCGGTGCAGCGTCGCGGATCGCTGCCGTCGGCCGGCTCGGGGAAGAAGTGCGGGCCGAGATCGGCGTCGAGGGCGTCGATCACGTCCGAGATCTTGAGGTCGCGGGTCGCGGCGATCGCGCGGCTGAACTCCTCCCAGAACTTGGCCATCACGTCGCGCCAGTCCGCGCGGCCGTCCGAGATGTCGTCGAGCCGCTCCTCGAGCCCGGCGGTGAACCCGGTATCGACGTAGCGCTCGAAGAAGCTGGTCAGGAAGGCGGTGACCAGCCGGCCGCGATCCTCGGGGATGAAGCGGCGATTCTCCAGCCGCACGTAGTCGCGGTCGCGCAGCACGGTGAGGATCGAGGCGTAGGTGGAGGGCCGGCCGATGCCGATCTCCTCCATCTTCTTGACCAGGCTCGCCTCGGAGAAGCGCGGCGCCGGCTGGGTGAAGTGCTGCTCGGCGTCGACCGACTTGCGCGACAGCGGGTCGCGCTCGCGCATCGGCGGCAGCATGCGGCTGTCGTCCTCGGCTTCCGCGCCGGGCTTGGCGTCCTCGCGCCCGTCGTCGCGGCCCTCCGAGTACAGCTTGAGGAAGCCGTTGAAGGCGATGATCGAGCCGGTGGCGCGCAGCCGCGTGGCGCCGGTCGGCTCGGCGATCTCGACGCTCACCTGGTCGAGCTCGGCCGACTGCATCTGGCTGGCCACGGCGCGCTTCCAGACCAGCTCGTACAGCCGCCGCTGCTCGTCGGACAGGTAGCGCGCCATCTCCTCGGGCCGTCGCGAGACGTCGGTCGGACGCACCGCCTCGTGCGCCTCTTGCGCGTTCTTCGCCTTGGTGGAGTACTCCCGGGCGGCGGCGGGCAGGTAGTCGGCGCCGAAGCTCTCGCGGATGTGGGCCCGGATCTGGTCCACCGCCTCGGCCGCCATCTGCACCCCGTCGGTGCGCATGTAGGTGATCAGTCCGGTGGTCTCGCCGCCGAGCTCGATGCCTTCGTAGAGCTGCTGCGCCGCACGCATCGTCGCCTGCGCGCCCATGCCGAGCTTGCGGCTGGCCTCCTGCTGCAGGGTCGAGGTGGTGAAGGGCGGCGGCGGATGGCGCTTTACCTTGCGACGCTCCACCGAGGCGACGCTGAACTGCCCGGCTTCCACCGTGGCCTTGGCGGCCAGCGCCAGCACCTCGTTGTTGAGGTCGAACTGCTCGAGCTTGCGCCCGTCCAGGTGGGTCAGGCGGGCGGTGAACGGCGCCCCCGCCGGCGTCGCGAGGTGGGCGAGAACCGTCCAGTACTCGCGCGGCCTGAAGCTCTCGATCTCGGCTTCGCGCTCGCAGATCAGCCGCAGTGCGACCGACTGCACGCGTCCGGCCGAGCGGCTGCCCGGCAGCTTGCGCCACAGCACCGGCGACAGCGTGAAACCGACCAGGTAGTCGAGCGCCCGGCGCGCCAGGTAGGCCTCGATCAGCGGCTGGTCGAGTGCGCGCGGCCGCCCCATCGCGGTGCGAATGGCGCCCTTGGTGATCTCGTTGAAGGTGACGCGCTGCACGTCGACGCCGCGCAGCAGGTTGCGCTCCTCCAGCATCGCCCGCACGTGCCAGGAGATCGCCTCCCCCTCACGGTCCGGATCGGTCGCGAGGTAGAGCCGCTTCGCGCCGCGCAGCGCCTTCGCGATCGCCGCGATCTGCCGGTCGCCGCGCTCGTCGGATTGCCAGTCCATAGCGAAGCCCTCGTCGGGCCGCACGCTGCCGTCCTTGGGCGGCAGGTCCCGGACGTGGCCGAACGAGGCCAGCACGGTGTAGCCGTCGCCCAGGTACTTGTTGATGGTCTTCGCCTTCGCCGGCGATTCGACCACGACGACGTCGGTCATTGCTTCTCCGGGCAGTGCGACACCCCGCTCGGGGCGTATGCGTGATGGACGTGTTCGGCCGGCGCCGCAAGCTTTCCCTCTCGACGCGCCCGGCCTCGGCGTGCCTAGCCCAGACGGCTGACCCGGTTGCCGGGCAGCGACTCGATCCTGCCGCCGAGCTCCAGCTCGGTCAGTATCGCCAGCACGGCGTGCACGGAGAACTGGCAGCGCCGTACCAGATCGTCAACCGGCACCGGCGAAGGACCGAGCAGTTCCAGCACCCGGGCGCGTACCCGGTTGAGCTCCGTCCAGGATTCCGGCGCCTCCGCACCCCATCCGGCGATCAGCGCCTCTCGCCCCTCGGCGAAGCCGTCCGGCCCGAGCGACGTCGGCAGCTGCGGCAGCTCGGCAAGCACGTCGGCCGCACTCTCGGTCAGGTGCGCGCCCTGGCGGATCAGGTTGTTCGCCCCCTTGCAGCGCGGATCGAGCGGCGAGCCGGGGACCGCGAACAGCTCGCGCCCGTAGGTCTGCGCCAGCTCGGCGGTGATCAGGCTGCCCGAGCGCGGCGCGGCCTCGATCACCACGCAGCCGAGCGAGAGCCCGGCGATGATGCGGTTGCGCTGCGGGAAATGCCGGCTCTGCGGCACGGTGCCGAACGGCGCCTCCGCCACCACCGCGCCGTGGCGGGCGATGCGCGCCTGCAGGGCGGCGACCGTCTCCGTTCTCGCTGCAGCAGGCAC
>CAXTOE010000334.1:0-3818 GCA_964245685.1 uncultured Acetobacteraceae bacterium
GCATGGCAAGCTCCGGGCTGGGGGCGACGGGAGGCGACGCGGATGCTAGACAGCCTGCCATGAGAAGGGCCTGGCATGAACGATCGCTTTAGCGCAGGCCAGGAGCCGCGTCCCGCGGCTCGGAGCGCAGGCCAGGAGCCGCGTCCCGCGGCCAGGACGCCGCGACGGCCGCGGTTCCGCTTCATGCGCCGCCTGGCAGGCGCCGGACTCGCGTTCGTGCTGCTGTCGGTCAGCGGCGTGGGCTTCGTGATCTGGCGCAAGTACGAGGTGCTGTCGGCGGGCATGCCGACGGTGGGCGGCCTGCGCGACTACCAGCCGCCGGTAATGAGCCGGATCTATGCCGGGGACGGCCGGGTGATCGCCGAGCTCGCCGCCGAGCGGCGCATCTTCGCGCCCTACGCCGCGATCCCGGAGCGGGTGAAGGCGGCCTTCACCTCCGCCGAGGACCAGAACTTCTGGACCCATGGCGGCGTCGACCCGCTCGCCATCCTGCGCGCCGCGGTCACCGACCTGGAGACGATGCACTCGGGGCGGCGGCCGATCGGCGCCTCGACCATCACCCAGCAGGTGGCCAAGATCATGCTGCTGAACTCCAACGTGCTGACCTTCGAGCGCAAGGTGAAGGAGGCGCTGCTGGCGATGCGCATCGAGCAGACCCTGTCCAAGCAGCGCATCCTCGAGATCTACCTCAACGAGATCTATCTCGGCTCGGGCGCCTACGGCATCGCCGCCGCGTCGCAGACCTACTTCAACAAGCCGCTCGACCAGCTCGACGACGCCGAGGCGGCCTTCCTCGGCGCGCTGCCGAAATCGCCGACCAACTACAACCCCTACCGCTTTCCGGCCGCGGCCCGGGCGCGGCGCGACTGGGTGCTGGGCCGCATGGTCGAGACCCACGCGATCACCGCCCAGGCGGCGCGCGCGGCGATGGCGGAGCCGCTGATCCCGCTCTCGTTCCAGCGTCCCGGGCCGGTGCCCGGGTCGGAATGGTACTCGGAGGAGGTGCGGCGCGAGCTGCTCGACCGCTACGGCCCGGACCAGACCACGCAGGGCGGCCTGGTGGTGCAGACCAGCCTAGATCCGGCGCTGCAGCAGGAGGCGACGCGTGACCTGCGCGAGGGGCTGATGCGCTACGACCGCCAGCATGGCGGCTGGCGCGGCCCGGTGGTGCATATCGATGGCGTCGGACTGCGCCCGCGACGCACGCGACGCGGCGCCGCGCCGGAGCCGGTGGTGGACTGGGCCGGCGCGCTGGCCACGGTGGCGCGACCGCCCGGGATGCTGCCGGGCTGGCGGCTCGGCATGATCCTCTCCACCGCCACCGCCGGCATCGGCTGGCTGGACCAGGCGGGCGACGACCAGACCGGCCTCGGGGTGCCGCGCACCGGCACGATGTCGTGGAACGATTTCGCCTGGATGCGGCAGAAGCGCGAGCCGCGCATCGGCGACGTGGTGATGATCGAGCCCGCCGACGCCGGGGTGCCGCAGCTGCGCCAGATCCCGGAGGTGGAGGGGGCGATGGTCTCGATGGACCCGCGCACCGGCCGCGTCCTGGCGATGGTGGGCGGCTGGTCCTTCGAGGCCTCGCAGTTCAACCGCGCCACCCAGGCGCTGCGTCAGCCCGGCTCCTCGTTCAAGCCGCTGGTCTATCTCGCGGCGATGCAGCAGGGGATCTCGCCGGCGGACAAGTTCCTCGACGCGCCGTTCGTGCAGGGCAGCTGGCGTCCGAACAACTACGAGCTGACCTATAGCGGTCCGACCACGCTGCACGACGCGCTGCGTGAGTCGCTCAACCTCGTGACCATACGGCTGGCCGCGCATATCGGCATGGCCGCGGTGGCCAAGGTGGCGATCGACCTGCACGAGGTCGACGCCATGCCCAAGGTGCTGCCGGCGGCACTCGGCGCGGTCGAGACCACGGTGCTGCGCGAGGCCGGCGCCTATGCCTGCATCGCCGATGGCGGCCACGAGGTGCTGCCGAGCCTGATCGACATGGTGCAGGACCGCGACGGCCACGTGATCTGGCGTCCGCAGGGCCTGGCCCTGCAGCCCGGCACCGATCCCACGCTGCCGCCGGCGATCGTCGACGCGCGCAAGCAGGTGACCGACCCGGACAGCACGTACCAGGTACTGCAGATGATGCGCGACGTGATCCTGCATGGCACCGGGACGCAGGCGGGGCTCGGCATCGACCGGCCGCTCGCCGGCAAGACCGGCACCAGCCAGGATTTCAACGATGCCTGGTTCGCAGGCTTCTCCCCGGACCTGCTGACCGTGGTGTGGATCGGCTTCGACAACCCGCGCAGCCTCGGCGACAAGGAGGATGGCGGCCATGTCGCGGGGCCGGTCTGGAACAGGTTCATGAAGACGGCGCTGGGCGACACGCCCAAGCTCGAGTTCCGGGTGCCCGACGGCATCTCGCTGGTGCGCTACAACACCGGGCGCGGCAGCACCGTCGACGGCTTCAAGCCGGGGCAGGAGCCGGAGCTGAACAACGTGCTCGCCGCCGGCGGCAGCGGAGAGTCGCTGGGGCCGCAGGATACCGGTGCCGAGAACGTGCCGGACACCGAGACCGAGATGGCCGCGAGCCCCCCGGGTGCCGCGCCGGTCTCGACGACCTCGGTCGACCCGTCTTATCCGGGTCTCGCCTCGCCGGCGAACGCGTCGCAGCCGGGCCGGACGCCGTTCGGGGCGCCGCCCGCGGTGCTGGCGGGTGCCTCGGCCCGGCCGCCGCCGCCGCCGCACGGTGCTGCAGGTGACATCGGCATGGGCGGGCTGTATTGACGCCGCACCCTCCGCCTTCTCGCCCTACTTCCTCCCGCCACCGGATGCGAAGCCATGTCCGCCGAGACCGAAGCCCTTCACGAGCAGATCAAGCAGTCGGTGGCGCTGCTGAGGAGGCATCTTTGACTGGGATGTCGCCCTCGCCCGCCTCGCGGAGCTGAACCATCGGGTCGAGGATCCCGAGCTGTGGAGCGACGCCGCGAGCGCGCAGAAGCTGATGCGCGAGCGCAACCAGATCGCCGGGGGCATCGAGGCGGTGCAGCGCCTGGAGACCGAGGTCCGCGACGCGATCGAGCTGGCCGAGCTGGCCGAGGCCGAGGGTGACGCGGCGATGGTGGCGGATGCGGTCGCCAGCCTGCGCGCCATGGCCGAGGAGGCCAAGCGGCGCGAGATCGAGAGCCTGCTGTCCGGCGAGGCGGACGGCAACGACGCCTTCCTCGAGGTCAATGCCGGCGCCGGCGGCACCGAGGCGCAGGACTGGGCCGAGATGCTGCTGCGCATGTACTCGCGCTGGGCCGAGCAGCACGGCTACACGCTGACCCTGATCGAGGAGTCCGAGGGCGAGCAGGCCGGGTTGAAGTCGGCGACCGTGCAGGTGAGCGGGCCGAACGCCTATGGCTGGCTCAAGACCGAGGCCGGCGTGCACCGGCTGGTGCGGATCAGCCCGTTCGACTCCGCGGCCAGACGCCAGACCAGCTTCGCCTCGATCTGGGTCTATCCGGTGGTCGACGATACCATCGAGATCGAGATCAACGAGGCCGACCTCAAGGTCGATACCTTCCGCGCCTCCGGCGCCGGCGGCCAGCACGTCAACAAGACCGAGAGCGCCATCCGCATCACCCACGTGCCGACCGGCATCATCGTCGCCTGCCAGACCGACCGCTCGCAGCATCGCAACCGCGCCACCGCGATGGGCATGCTGAAGGCGCGGCTGTACGAGGCCGAGCTGCAGCGTCGCGAGGCGGCGTCGGCGGCGACCGAGGCGGCCAAGACCGACATCGGCTGGGGCCACCAGATCCGCTCCTACGTGCTGC
>CAXTOE010000335.1:0-3818 GCA_964245685.1 uncultured Acetobacteraceae bacterium
CGCCGACCTCTTCGGACGGCACCAGGTAGGGCCCGACCGGGCCGACGCTGTCGCAGCCCTTGCCCTTGTCCCAGGTCGGGCCGAGATCGAGCTGGTATTCGCGCTCGCTCACGTCGTTGACGACGCAGTAGCCGGCGACGTGATCGAGCGCCTCGGCCTCGTCGACGTAGCAGGCGCGCCGCCCGATCACCACGCCGAGCTCGACCTCCCAGTCGGTCCGGGTCGAGCCGCGCGGCAGCATGATCGGGTCATTCGGGCCGCTCAGGCAGCTGATCGCCTTGGTGAACACCGCGGGCTCCGTCGGCAGCGGCAGGTTCGACTCCGCAGCGTGGTCGGCATAGTTGAGGCCGATGCCGATGAACTTGCCGATGCCGGTGTAGGGGATGCCGAAGCGCGGGTTGCCGTCGGCGAGCGGCAGCTCGTCGGGCGCGATCGCGGCGATGCGGGCCAGCGCCTGCGGATCCAGCGCCCCGGCATCCAGTGCCGGCAGGTGCGCCGAGAGGTCGCGCACCCTTCCCTCGGCGTCGAGCAGCCCGGGGCGTTCCTGGCCCGCCGGGCCGTAGCGAAGCAGCTTCATGAGATCTCCTGTCGGCGGGCGACCAGCCTCGGCCGGGTGGACGGGGAAGCTGACCGCTCGACGCTGCCGGGCACGGAGACGATGCGCGAGGGCAGGATCAGCACCAGGGCCGCAGAGACCAGGGCCGCAAACGCCAGCACGTAGAGCCCGGCAGCGGGCGCGCCGAGATGCACGTCGGCCCAGGCGCGCAGGTTGGGTGCCACGAAGCCGCCGATATTGCCCAGCGTGTTGATCGCCGCGATGCCGCCGGCCGCGGCGAGGCCGCCGAGGTAGCCGGTCGGGAAGGTCCAGAAGATCGGCTGTACGCAGATCGCCCCGGTGGTGACGAAGCACAGCGCCACGATCGCCAGCAGCGGCGGCGTGTTTGCCGACACCACCAGGCCGGCGGTGATGAACAGCAGGAAGCCCACCGCGTAGGCACGCGAGTGTCCGGTGCGCACGGCGCGGCCCGGCCAGTATGCCGCCATCAGCGCGGCGCAGAGCCAGGGAATGCCGACCACGAGCCCGACCTCCGGCCCGATCTTGACCCCGAGCAGGGCGCTGACCTGGCTCGGCAGGTAGAAGGTCACGCCGTAGACGCTGATCTGCAGGAAGAAATACACCCCGAGCAGGTGCAGCAGGCGCGGGTCGAGCAGCGCGCGGCCGAGATGCAGGCCGCCGCGCTCGACCTTCTGCCGAGTCTCGGCGGCAATGGCGCGCGCGAGCGCCGCCTTCTCGTCCGCCGCGAGCCAGGTCGCGTGCTCCGGATGATCGGTCAGTCCGAACAGCGCGTAGATCCCGATCACGCAGGCCAGCAGCCCCTCGATCAGGAACATCCACTGCCACCCCGCGAGGCCGAGCGCGCCGTCTAGCGCCAGCAAGCCGCCGGAGAGCGGGCTGCCGAGCGTGAGCGCGATCGGGAAGCCGAAGTAGAACAGCCCCAGCACGCGGCCGCGTTCCGAGGCCGGGAACCAGTAGGTCATGTAGAGGATCGCGCCGGGGAAGAAGCCGGCCTCGGCGGCGCCGAGCAGCAGCCGCAGGCCGAGGAACGAGGCGGAGCCGCGGATGAACATCATCGCCGCCGCGACCAGGCCCCAGCTGACCATGATCCGGCACATCCAGACGCGCGCGCCGACGCGATGCAGGATCAGGTTGCTAGGCAGCTCGAACACCGCGTAGGTGATGAAGAACACGCTGGCGCCGAGCGCGAAGGCCGCGTCGGACACGCCGACCCGGGTGTGCAGCGCCTGCCTGGCGAAGCCGATGTTGGTGCGGTCCAGCATGGCGACGAGGTACATCACCAGCAGCAGCGGCATCAGCCGCCACCGCGCGCGGGCGACGGCGCGTTCCAGCACCGGGTCAAGAGCAGGATCATCCGCCATCGCAGTCCACTCCCCTCGCTCCGGACGCGCCCGCCGGCGATGGAGGTAAGGACCGATCCACGGCCAAGGCAAGGCCCCGCGTCGCCGGCGCCAGCCGCCGGCGGCGGCCGGCTCGACCTGTCGCCAGCTGGGGCTACTGCGCCGGGGGCAGCAGCTGCTCCAGCAGCGCGATGAGCTGGCGCGGTCCGTACGGCTTGCGCAGCAGGCGGTAGCCGAGCTCGACTCGCCAGGCGGGCTGGAACACCTCCGGCCGGCCGGAGGCGATCACCACCGGAATGTCGGGCACGCGCTTCCTGATGCAGGCCGCGACCTCGGCGCCGTCGAAACTGCCGGGCATGTGGAAGTCGGTCACCAGGGCGGTGAACCGCTTCGGCGAGCTGCGTATCAGCTCCATCGCCTCGTCGCCGGTCCTCGCCTCGGTGACCTCGTGGCCCGCCTCCTCCAGCGTCTCGGTCATGATCTCCCGGATCAGCGGTTCGTCTTCCACCAGAAGAACACACACGTCCGGCCCCCGATCAGCTGCGTCCAGTCGTCAAGCGTGAACCCGGTCGGCTCGCCGATGGCGGCATCACGACGTGGTGTGAGATGCTGCGATGCGGTGGATGTCGTGGCGGCGGTGTGCCAGAAGCCTGCGGGCCACGGACCAGGCCACGTCCGGACGGCCAGCGGCGCGACCGACGGAGCAGAACACAGCGTGGCCTCGCCGACAGCTGGACATCATTCGTCGGACGGGCGGAACGTCATCCCGAGCGGCGGCGACCACGACGGCAGGGACATCTTCTTCGCCGCCGTGCAGATGAGCCGGATGCCGATGTGCCTGAGCGATCCGCATCAGGCGGACGGCCCGATCATATTCTGCAACCGGGCGTTCGAGGAGCTTACCGGCTACGGCCAGCACGAGGTCCTGGGACGGAACTGCCGCTTCCTGCAGGGCGAGGACACCGATCCCGAGACGATCGCCGAGATCCGGCGCGGCATCGCGGCGGGCGAGGACGTGCAGCAGGAGATCCTGAACTACCGCAAGGACGGATCGAGCTTCTGGAACGCCCTGTTCATCAGCCCGGTCACCGATACCCAGGGCAACCTGGTCTACTATTTCGCGAGCCAGCTGAACGTCACCCGCAGGCACGAGGCCGAGGCCGTGCTGCAGCAGTCGCAGCGCATGGAGACGCTCGGCGGCATGGCCTCCAGCCTGGCGCACGAGTTCAACAACCTGATGACCATCGTGCTGGCCAGCGTCGAGCGCGCCGCGGAAGAGCCGGATGAGGCGCGGCGCGGCAGGCAGCTCGGGCGGGCGATGTGGGGCGCGCGGCGGGCGGCGCGACTGACCGACCAGCTGCTCTCGTTCGCGCGCCGGCAGGTGCCCGCCAACCAGGTGCTGGACGTCAACGAGATGCTGCGCAACTTCGACAGCATCCTCGACCAGATGGGCGGATCCGACGTGGCGGTCGTGCTGGACCTCGCGCCGGAGCCGCTGGCGGCGCGTGTCGATCCCGGCCAGATGGAGCTGGCGCTGCTGAACCTGGTGCGCAACGCCGCCGACGCGATGCCGCACGGCGGCAGGATCGTGGTCGCGACGCGCCTGCGCCGCGACGCGGCGGATGCCGACGCATTGGTCGAGATCGCGCTGAGCGACACCGGGGTCGGCATGGCCCCGGAAGTGGTCATGCGCGCGACCGAGCCGTTCTTCACCACCAAGGAGCGTGGCAAGGGCAGCGGACTCGGCCTGTCGATGGTCAATGGCTTCGCCGAGCAGTCCGACGGCAGGCTCGAGATCACGTCGGCACCCGGCGAGGGCACGACGGTGCGGCTGCTGTTCCCCGCCCTGGCACGCTGACCGGCCGGATCGCGCGGCTCACAGGAACGACACCGGATCGACG
>CAXTOE010000336.1:0-3787 GCA_964245685.1 uncultured Acetobacteraceae bacterium
CAGCGACCTCCTTGATCGGGAACACCTCGAGCTTCGGGTTCGGCAGGGTCTCCCGTACCAGGCCCGGGTCCGCTCATCGGACGCGCGCGCGAACGCCTCCGGGTCCGCCGGATCGACGAACCGCGTCTCGATGCCCAGGCGCCCGATGGTGTTGGCGAACAGCGCCCACGTGCCACCGTAGAGGTCCGTCGAACTGACGATGTTGTCGCCGGCCTGCGCCACCGTCATCACCGCGAAGGCGGACGCGGCCTGCCCGGAGGCGAGCGCCACCGCCGCGGCACCGCCCTCGAGGGCGCTGAGACGCGATTCCAGCGCATCATGGGTCGGGTTGCCGATCCGCGTATAGATGTTGCCGAGTTCTTCCAACCCGAACAGGCGCGCGGCATGGGAAGTGTCGTGGAACTGGTACGACGTCGTCTGGTAGATCGGCACGGCGACCGCCCCGGTCGCCGGATCGGCGCGCCAGCCGCCGCCATGCAAGGCCAGGGTTTCCGGCTTCCAGTGCGCGGGTGCCTCGGTCGACGTCTTCGGAGGGATCGTATCGGACATGACGTCTCTCCCTGCGCTCGCCGCGGCGACCAATCCACGATCTTAGATGTCTGGTTGACGCCTGAACCCGGGATTTACGGCTAATTCCAGCGGTTAGTCCAGCCGCTTCATCCCCGATGGGACGAGCTCGTCCGTTATCCACAGACTTCATTCGGAACTAGTATATTATACACAGTTGCGAGCCGTTTAATATCGTGCCAAGCCCGCGTCGTCGCAACCCCGCCGGAGCCGCCCGATCATGCGTCCCCCCTCTTCGCGTCCGTGGACGTCTCGCCTGAACCGCATGGCCGTCACCATGGTCGGATTGGCGATCCTGACGCCGGCCGCGCGCGCGCAACAGGCTACCCTGCCGGCGACCGCCGGGTCGCCCGCTGCCGCTGCCTCGAATGCCGCGGCGGGTGGCGGCGAGACGGTCATCGTCACCGGAACCCGCGAGCCGAAACGCAAGGCGCAGGACAGTCTGTCTCCGATCGACGTGGTGACCTCGCGCGACATCGCCGGCACCGGACAGACCAACGTGACGCAGGCCCTGGTGCAGCTGCTGCCCTCGGTCACCACCCCCGCGGTCGGCATCTTCGACGGCGCGCCGACCGACTTCATCAGCCTGCGCGGGCTCAACCCGAACCAGACCCTGGTGCTGGTGAACGGAAAACGAAGGCACGAGTCGTCGTTCATCTATATCGACGGCTTTGCCGACGGCGCGACCCCGGTCGACCTGGACCTGATCCCGCCGGCGCTGATCGACCACATCGAGGTGCTGCGCGACGGAGCGGCGGCGCAGTACGGCTCGGACGCGATCGCGGGCGTCGTCAACGTCATCCTGAAATCGACCGACCACGGCGGCATTGCCTCCAGCGAGATCGGCCAGACGCAGGCCGGCGACGGGTTCGTGTTGCAGGCGGGCGGCGAGCGATCGGCGAGGCTGGGACCGAACGGCTTCGTCGACCTCGGTATCGACTACCGACATCAGGACCACACCGTCCGCGACGACGACGATGACCGCACCGACAGCGTGGTGACCAAGATCCTGGGCGACCCGGAGAGCACCCGATACGATTTCGGCGTCAATGCCGGTGTCGATCTCGCCGACGGCATCCAGCTCTACAGCACCGGCACCTATGCCTATCGCTTCACCGACGTGAACCAGGTCTATCGCCTGCCGGACCGGTTGCCGGAGCTCTATCCCGGCGGCTTCACGCCGCACCAGACGACGTTCGAGAACGACTTCTCCGCCGCCCTGGGTATGAAGGGCGACGACCTGCTGGGCTGGAACTGGGACCTGAGCTCCACCTACGGCGGCGACTTCCTGGACGACAACCTGCGCAACAGCGCCAACATCGCGCTCTACGAGGCGACCGGCTCGACACCGACCGGCATCCACCTCGCGAACTTCTCCAGCACGCAGCTCACCGACGATCTCGACCTTCGCCGCAGCGTCCAGGCTCCCTTCTGGTGGTCGCCGATCACGCTCGCCGTCGGGATCGAGCATCGCTTCGAGACCTACGGGACCGGCGTCGGCAGCCCGGCCTCCTACCTGTATGGCGGCAGCCAGGCGCAGGCGGGGCTGCTGCCGAGCGACGCCGGACCGCACTCGCGCGTCGTCTACAGCGCCTACGGCGACATCTCGACGCACCTGACGCGGGCCTGGCAGGTCGACGTGGCCGGGCGCTTCGAGCACTACACGGACTTCGGCGACACCTATAACGGCAAGATCTCGACGCGCTACGACATCTCCCGCGTGCTCGGGCTGCGCGCGACGCTGAGCAACGGCACACGCTCGCCGAGCCTCGCCAACGAGTACTACAGCGCCCTCGCGGTGGGGCCCGACAGCGCCAGCGGCACCCTGGCCGCCAACTCGGCGGCGGCCGAGCTGCTCGGCGCGTCGCCGCTGAAACCCGAGCGGTCCACCAACCTGACCGCTGGCATCGTGCTGAATCCCCTGGACCGGCTGCACGCCACGATCGACGCCTACCAGATCGACATCCGCGACCGCATCGTCAGCGGTCCGGGCCTCTCCGGCGACCAGGCCATCGAGGCCCTGGGTGTCCAGGGTATCGCCGTCTCGTCGGAGCTTACGCCGGACGACGTGTCTGCCTCCTTCTTCACCAACGCCGCCAGCACCCGCACCCGCGGCGTCGACATCACGCTGAGCTACACCACGCCGCTCGGCCGCTGGCGCGGGCGTCCCTTGGGCACCATCGACTGGGATGCGTCGCTGAACGCGAACTATAGTCGCATCACCCACGCCAACAGCCTGGCTGACGGATCGTCGGCTCTCACCGCGCAGAACATCGCGTACCTGACCACCAGCACGCCCAAGAACCGCCTGACGATCGGCGGCCGCTGGCACCGGGAACGCTGGGATCTGCTGCTGCACGAGCAGCGCTACGGAGAGACGATCGATGAGCTGACCTATTTCGAGGGCCCGAATGCCTACTCCACCACCGACTTCTTCCGCTTCTTTAACCGGCCGCGCTGGATCACCAACGTCGAGGTCGATTATCGGCCGATCCGGCACCTGCGCCTCGCACTCGGCGCCAACAACCTGTTCGACGACTACCCGACCCGCATCCCCGCACAGAACGGCTACTACGGCTCCGAACCGTACGACAGCGACGCGAGCCAGATCGGCATCGATGGCGGCTTCTACTACGCTCGCGCCTCCTACGACTTTTGACATCCGGACTGGACACTGACGATGGCCATCCTGTCGCGGCGGCGCCTGATCGAGGGCTCCGGCCTGCTCGGCCTGCTCGCCTCCAGGCGCGCCGCCGCGAACGGTCCCGTCCCCCCGGCGCGGCTGTCGCTGAACGAGAATCCGTTCGGGCCGGCACCGGGCGTCCGGCGCGTGCTCGAGGCGGCATCGAGCGAGGTCAACCGCTACGGCGACGGTTCCGCCGCCGACCGGCTGGTGGCGCAGATCGCGGCCCTGGAAGGCATCGATGGGCGCCAGGTGGTGATCGGCGAGATGCTGGAAGTGCTGGGGCTGTTCCTGGCCGCCCAGGCGCCGAGCGGCGGCCGCTTCGTCTATGCCGTGCCGGGCTACACGGCCCTGGTGGACGCGGCGCGGCCACTGGGCGGACAGCCGGTCGGCGTGCCGCTCGATGCCGGGCTGGCCAACGACCTGGACGCCCTCGACCGCGCCGTGCGCGGCGGCGCCAAGGCCCTCTACCTGATCAACCCGCATAATCCGAGCGGCACCGCCAGCGACCGCGACGCCTTCGACGCGTTCCTGGCC
>CAXTOE010000337.1:0-2807 GCA_964245685.1 uncultured Acetobacteraceae bacterium
GCCCTGGAACTGCTTGGCGATGCTGCTGCCGCGCAGCACCTCGGCGGCCTGCTTTAGCCGCTCGTCGCCCTTCATCTCTTCCGCGCCGACGTTGAGCAGGCCGATCGTGGGCGCCGGCAGGCCGAGCACGGTGCGCGCGAATACCTCGCCCATCACCGCGAACTCGACCAGGTTGCGCCAGTCGCAGACCACGTTGGCGCCGAGGTCGAGCATCACCACGTCGCCGCGCGCCGAGGGGCTCAGCGCCGCCAGCGCCGGCCGGTCGATCCCGGGCAGCGTCTTCACCACGATCTTGGCCAGCGCCATCAGGGCGCCGCTGTTGCCGGCCGAGACCACGCCCAACGCGTCACCCGCCGCGACCGCGTCCATCGCCAGGCGCATCGAGCAGTCGCGCATGCGCAGCGCCGCGGTCGGCTTGACGTCCATCCCGATGGCGCTGCCGGCGTGGCCGACGGTGCAGATGCCGCCTGCCAACTTGCGGCGCGCCAGCAGGGTGTCCAGTCGTGCCTGATCGCCGACCAGGAGGATGCGGACGGCGGGATGCCGGGTGGCGGTGATCTCGAGCCCGTCGACCACGATCTCCGGAGCCCCGTCGCCTCCCATGGCGTCCACCGCGAGGGTGTATGCGCCCGGTGCGCTCATCGACACGGGCCTCGCTCAGATCCGGACGGTGCCCTTCAGGCTCTTGCCGGCCTGCACCACTTCGCGGCCGTCATAGTGGCCGCAATGGCCGCAGACGTGATGCGGACGCTTCAGCTCGCCGCAGTTGCCGCACTCCGCATGCGCCTGCACCGGCAGAGCCTCGTGGCTCCGGCGCATGCCGCGACGCGAAGGTGAGGTCTTTCTCTTGGGAACAGCCATGGGGGTGAGCCCCTCCGATCTACAGGAACAGGGCGCGGGTCACGACGTGGCTGCCGTGGCGCCTCTCGGCAAAGATGAGGCGCGGGCCTTAGCAGAGTCGCCTGACACCCGCAAGCATCGGCGGCGTCGGAGAAGCCGGGGCCTGCGGCCGTCGACCCCAGTGGGTCGAGGGCAAGGCCCTTGCCGGGGACGATCAGGCGCTAGGCATCGCCAGGGCTCCGGCCGCGACCCAGCCGGGCCAGTGCCGCGAACGGGTGCGGCCGCTCGGGCTCGCCCGCGGGATCGGCAGACGCTGCCTGCGTCGACGGCGCGAGGCCGGGCATCCTCGGATAAGGGTCGAGGGCGAGGGCGAGCTGCTCCGCGGCAGTCTCGCCGAGGTCCAGGACATCCCCGGCATAGCCGATCTCGTCGGGCGACTCCGGGTCGATGTCGTCCTCCTCGGCGCCCTCAGGCACGAAGCGCAGGGCGAAGCGCTCGCTGACAACGGCCTCGAACGGCTCCAGCGAGACCACGCAGAGCTGCGTGACCTCCGCGCGCAGCTCCGCCTCCGCCGCGACCTGACCGCCGAGCGGCGGCGACAGCCGGAACCGGCAGGTCAGCGAGGCCACCGCGGGAAGCTGCAGCCGCTGTGCCAGCGCGCGGCATTCGGCGGCACTCGCCGCGATCTCCTGCTCCAGCCCGCCGGTGCCGATCCGGCTGACCGGGATGCGCCGGGAGAACTCCGGGCCGGGTGTTGTCATCGCTCTCCTGCTCCTCGTCGGGTGTCGCCGGGAGGCAGGAAACGCACCCGCCCGGCCGTCAGCTCCGTCTGCGGCTGCGCCGCCAGTGCCGCGTCCTGACGCATCGCCCAGGCCGCCAGCCGGTCGGCCTGCGGCCCTGCCCCGTCCCGACCGCGCCATATGTTGCGCAACAGGGCGGCGGACAAGGCGGCGCCGTCCGCATCGCCCAGCGCCCCGCCATAGGCACGGGCACGACCGTGATAGGCCTCCCACATCGCCCGCACCCGGCGCGGCACGCCCGGATCCCCGACGCCGCCCTCGCGCAGGCACTGGTCCATGTCGGTGAACATGGCGTCGAACACCGCCTGCGCCAGCACCGGAGCCGCATTGGGAGCGCCGGCGAGGAGCCGTCGGCTGAGCAGGGCCACGTGCAGGCAGATCATGTCGAAGCGGCCGTCCAGCGTGTCGGCGACGGCGAGACCCTCCGGCGGCTCGGTGTAGAACGCCGGATCGCGGGAGGCGGCCACCGCGTGGCCGTACAGGACGAAGCCGAGGCGCTCCGCCTCGCGTGGCCGCGACCGTCGGACGGGGGAGCCGAACCAGCGGATGATCGAGGCCTCCGATCGAGATTGACAGCACCCGGTCGATCGGGCACCGGGGCGAGGCGCTTCCTCTATCACAGGACGATGATCCCGCCATGCCGCCGTTCCGGGCAAGACGCACCACCCCGCTGCGGGCGATGCTGCCGTTCCTCGGCCTCGCCTTGCCCTCGGTGCTGGGCGGCTGCGCCATCTTCGCGCCGCTGCCGACCGATCGCGGCACCATCATCGAGGCCGCCGACTACGACAGGCTGGTGCCCGGCACCTCCACCCGCACCGACGTGACCACGCTGATCGGCTCGCCGACCACGCACGCCACCTTCGACGACAATACCTGGATCTATATCGGCGAGGTGACCGCCCCGGTGCCGACCGCGCGGCCCAAGATCGAGAGCCAGAAGGTCGTGGTGCTGACATTCGATCAGGGTGGGGTGCTGCGCAGCCGTCGGCTGCTCGACAAGTCCGATGCCCACGACGTCGCGATGGCGAGCGGCTCGACCCCCTCCCCCGGCAGCGAGACCTCGTTCATGCAGCAGCTGATCGGCAACGTCGGCCGCTACTCGCCGCTCGGCGGCCTCGGCTCCAACACGCTGGGCAACAGCGACTCCGGCTACGGCCACGGCGGCAC
>CAXTOE010000337.1:2817-3779 GCA_964245685.1 uncultured Acetobacteraceae bacterium
GCCGGGCGCCATGCGCCCGGATGATGTCGCGGGCGATGGTCAGGCCGAGGCCGGTGCCGCCGCGCGCGGTGCTCTCGAAGGCGCGGAACACCGCCTCGCGCCGCTCCTGCGGGATGCCCGGGCCGTCATCGTCGACCACCACCTGCAGCGCGTGCTCTTCCAGTGCCGCGATCAGCGAGATGCGGCCGCCGTGGCGGCGGGCGTTGTCGAGCAGGTTGGCCAGCACCCGGCGCATGGCGCCCGGCCGCAGCATCAGCTCCGGCATCTCCTCCCAGGTCGCGCGCACGAACACGGCACCGGCACGCTGCGCCGACAGCGCCACCTCCTCCAGCAGCAGTGCCAGGTCGACCGGCTGCGCCTGCTCCGCACCCTCGCCGCGGGCGAAGGCGAGATAGCCCTCGACCATACGTTCCATCTCCTCGACGTCGCCGATCATCTCGCTGATCTCGGGGGCCAGTTCCTCGGCGTGCAGCGTGCCGTGCTGCGGCACCATCGCCAGCGACAGGCGCAGTCGGGTCAGGGGCGTGCGCAGGTCGTGGCTGACGCCGGCCAGCATCGCGGTGCGCTGCGAGACGAAGTGCCGTATGCGCTCTGCCATCCGGTTGAACGCGGCCGCCGCCTTGCGCACCTCCTGGGCGCCCTCCGGCCGGATCGCGCCCGGCTCGCGCCCCATGCCGAACGCCTCGGCGGCGCGCGCCAGCCTGCGTATCGCGCGTACCTGGATGCGCATGAACAGGGCGGCGATGATGAACAGCAGCATGGCGCTGCCGGCGACCCAGGACACGAACAGGTAGATCGGCCCGACATCGAGGCGCTTGCGCGGGGTGTCGATGTCCAGCACCCCGCCGATGAGCTGCACCTGGATCCTGACGGTGTGCGGATCGGACAGCCAGTCGACGCTGAACGGGCGGCGGATCAGCAGCAGCTCCTTGGGCACAGAGCCGAAGCAACGACAACTATGC
>CAXTOE010000338.1:0-3775 GCA_964245685.1 uncultured Acetobacteraceae bacterium
CCGCTACGTCGCGGTGGGGGTGTCGCGAATGCTGAAGGCGCACATGCCGCACTGACATCGCCCGTATATGTGGCCGGCGGTAGGCATGCGGGTTCGCAGTTTTGTGAAGCGGGTCGCCCCACTCGGCGCTCGAAGATCGGACCTGCGTCCGTATATTCTCAAAAATTGGACCGTCATGCCGGAACATCTAGATGCCTGATCTCGAGCCTGAGATACGCGCCGCGCTGCGCCGGCCGGAGCGTCGCAGGATCGAGCCGCCGGTGGTGATGACGATGAGCCGTCAGATCTGCGACCTGGAGCTGATACGCGGCAGCCTGCGCACGATGAAGTGGGCCGTGGGCGCGATGCTCGCCTGCAACTTGGCGCTGTTGACCGTGATACTCTGCCGCTGACGGGGTCGGCACCCGGCCGCGGCCGGGATGCGGCTCAGGCGTCTTCTGCCATCTCGATCTCGGAAGGGTCGGCGCCCTGCTTCGGCGCGGCACCCCAGAGCTTGCGCGTGGCCTGGAAGCGCGACACCAGGAAGTCGCCCGACCGCACCGGGGCGTAGCGCGCCTCCTCCTCGGCGATGCCGAGCTGGCGCGGATCCACGTCGGTGCGGAAGTTCGGGTTGCAGAACAGCGGCATCGAGAGGCGGTCCGCGTCCTTGGTGTGGATCACCCGGGGCACGGTGGCCCGGAACCGCCCGGTGGTGCAGCGCTTCATCAGCGCGCCGACGTTGACCACGTAGCTGCCGCGCACTGGGGGTGCGGCGATCCAGTTGCCGTCCCTGTCCAGGATCTCCAGGCCACCGGAGCCGTCCTGCCAGAGGATCGTGACGATGCCGTGGTCGGTATGCGGTGCCGAGGCGGTCTCGCCGGCGCCGACGCTCAGCGCCAGCGCATGCCCGAAATAATGGTTGATCACCATGTCCGCGACCGGCTTGGTGAAGTGGCGGCTAAAGAAGTCCGCCTCCTTGCCGAGATAGATCGCGAACCCCTCCAGGATCTTGAGCCCGACCTGGAAGGTGCCGTCATAGTAGGCCGACAGCGCCTCGCGGAAGCCGGGCAATGGCGGCCACTTGTTCTCGGCATAGAGCGGCGTTCCCGCCAGAACCTCCGGATCGTCGGCGGCGACCGGGAAGCCCAGGTCGAAGCTGTCGCGCGCGAACACCATGCCGCTGCGGTGCACGGTGTCGCCCATCTCGCGATAGCCGCGGTTGTTGCGGTCGGCCCTGACCTTCAGCCGCTCCTCGACCGGCTGGGCGAAGAACGCGCTCGCATGCTCGGACGCGGCCTCGATGGTGGCGAGCGGCACCGCGTGGTTCACCGCGTAGAAGAAGCCGATGCCGTCGCAGGCGGCACCGATCTGCGCCGCCACGCGTGCCTGGTCCGCCGGATCGTCCGAATACAGGCCGCCGATATCGATCAGCGGGATCTCGGTCTGCGGCAGATCAAGCACGGCTGACATGTCGTCGCCTCCTCGCTGGTCTTGTCACAACACTCGCCGATCAGACCATCCCTCGATGCCCCGCGGCAACCGCAATCGATAGCTTCGACCGCCATGACAGGGTCTTCCCGGGTTCAGGGAATGAGACGGTCGGTCCGCAGCCGCGTGAACAGCGCAAAGAACGCGTCGTCGGTCGGCTGGTAGGCCGTGAAGCCCAGGCGGCGGCTCCTGGACATGTCGGTGACGACCTCGATCGGGCGACCGAGGTCGGCGTCGGTGTGCCAGGGCGAGGCCAGGCGGTCGAGATCGGGCTCGACCAGGCCGTTCCGCTCCGCGAGGCAGCGCCAGGTCAGGGAGTCGCCCGCCATCTGCTCCTCCAGCGGTCGCACGGTGCCGTCGAAGGGCGCGGGCTCCAGGCCGAACCAGCTGGCGATACGGCCCCACATCCAGCTCCAGCGAAAGACGTCGCCGTTGACCACGTTGAACGCCCGGTCATGCGCCGCGGGCGTGACGGCGGCCCAGAGCAGGTGCCGTGCCAGGTGTCGGGCGTCCGTCATGTCGGTCAGGCCGTTCCACTGCACGGCGGAACCCGGGAAGTGGAACGGGCGCCCCGTCTCGCGACACAGCGTCGCGTAGGCCGCGAGCGTCGTGCCCATGTTCATCGCGTTGCCCACCGCCTCGCCGATCACCGTGTGCGGGCGGTGCACGCTCCAGGAGAAGCCGTCGCGCGCTGCCGCGGCGAACAGCTCGTCCTCCTGCGCATAGTAGAAGTTCTCGACGTCCAGCCGCCCCTGCTCCTCTCGGAACGGCGTCTGCGGCAGCGCGCCTCTCCCGTACGCCTCGAACGGTCCGAGATAGTGCTTCAGGCCGGTGACCAGCGCGACATGACGCGGGCTGCCCGCGAGGCGCAGGCCGTCGAGCAGGTTGCGCACCATGGCGGCGTTGACGCGGATGTTCTCCGCCTCGCTGTCATGTCGCAGCCATGTCGTGATGAACACCGCCTCCGGACGGATCGCGGCCAGGGCCGAAGCGGTGCCCGCGGCGTCGCGAAGATCGGCGGCGACCGGCAGCACAGCTTCCCGTGCGGTCGGGCGGCGCGCGAGGCCGTGCACCGTCCAACCCTCCTGCGCGAGCAGCGTCGCCGTCGCGGCACCGACGATGCCGCTCGCACCCACCACCAGAGCCGTACCCGCCACGTTGCCCTCCATCGCCGTTGGACTGCTTAAGCTGGGCAGCCTCGTGCGTCGCGGCACCCCGTGAGAGAGAACGGTGCGAGGGTTGCGCACGATATCCGACACGCGCCCGGCGCACGCCGTATCGCGGCAGATGCGATCGGCGCGATGCTGTCAGGTGCCGCTGCCTTCCAGCCGGCCGCGGCCGGCGGCCCGGCGGCGAATGGCGGTCGGCTCGCGCGAGGCGCGGATCCCGAAGCCGCGCGCGGCCAGCAGGCAGCAGAGCCCGTACAGGGTGGCGCTCAGCGCCGTGATCCAGAACGAGGCCGGCCAGTCGGTCAGCCAGGCGAGGGCGATGCCGCCCCAGGCCTCGGTGAGCGCCAGGGTCGCCGAGAGCAGCAGGCCGGTGCCGAGGCGGATGGTCAGGCGCTGTGCCGCCGCCGCTGGCCCCACCATCAGCGTGAACACCAGCAGCACGCCGACGATCTGCGCGCAGCCGGCGGTGGCCAGCGCCACCAGCGACAGGAACAGGGCCGAGACCAGCCGCATCGGCACGCCCTTCGCCTCGGCCAGCTCCGGCTGCAGGGTGGCGAACAGCAGCGGCCGGGCGATGACGCACAGGCCGGCGAGGCTGAGCAGGCCGAGTCCCGCCAGGCTCCAGACGGTCGCCAGGTCGACGCCGAACACGTTGCCGAACAGCAGCGCCGTGGCCTGGCTGGCATAGGCGGTGAAGAAGTGCAGGAACAGCAGGCCGAGGCCGAGCGCGGTGGACAGCACCAGGCCGATCGCCACGTCGCGGCCGGCCAGCCGCTCGCCGAGCAGGCCCATCCCGACGCCGGCGGCCACCGTGACCGTCACCAGCCCCCAGAGCGGGGAGATGCCCAGCAGCACCGCGCCGGTGGCGCCGGTGAAGCCCACGTGCGACAGCGCGTGCCCGGCGAAGCTCTGGCCGCGCAGCACCAGGAAGAAGCCGATCAGGCCGGCGGTGAGCGCCACGATGCCGCCGGCGGCGAAGGCGTGGCGCATGAAGTCGTAGCCGAGCATGTCGATCAATCGCGCAGCTCCCGCGTCCCGCGCCGCCACGCTGCCGGTGCCGCATGTGCGTGCCCGTCGGCGTGCCCGTCCGTGTGCCGGTGCGCGTCGCGCTCGACGTCGTGGCCGTCCGACATCACGAA
>CAXTOE010000339.1:0-2476 GCA_964245685.1 uncultured Acetobacteraceae bacterium
GGGTCTGCTGCTCGATGCGGGCACCCGCGCCGCCGCGCACCCGGCCGCGCCGGGCGCCGCCGCCGGTGGCGCTCGGCATGGGGATGGAGCCGCGCTGGCGGATCGCGATCTTCCTCTCGGTGCTCGACGTGCACGTCAACCGCATGCCGGCCGCCGCCACCGTCACCCGCGTCGTCTATCACGCCGGGCGGTTCCTCAACGCGAGCCTCGACAAGGCGAGTGCCGAGAACGAGCGCAACGCCATCGCGCTCCGCCTCGCCGACGGGCGCGACATGGCCGTGGTGCAGGTCGCGGGCCTGGTGGCGCGACGCATCCTGTGCTCGGCGCGCGAGGGCGACGGCTTCGCCACCGGCGAGCGGTTCGGCATCATTCGCTTCGGCAGCCGCACCGACCTCTACCTGCCGCCGGGGGTGGAGCCGCTGGCGGCGGTCGGCCAGACCACGATCGGCGGCGAAACCGTCCTTGCCCAGCTTTGACGTCGCACCTCCGGTCCGCAAGCGCCGCCTGAAGCGGCTGCGGCGGCTGGGGCGGCGCGACAACCGGCCGCGTTTCCGCGGCCAGTCCTTCAACCGCCTGATCCCCAACATCCTGACCATGGTCGGCCTGTGCGCCGGGCTAAGCGCCATGCGCTCCGGGCTGGACGGTCGTTTCGGGCTGTCGGCGGCGGCACTGCTGTTCGCCGCCTGCATCGACGGGGTGGACGGCCGGATCGCCCGGATGCTGCGCGCGACCAGCCGCTTCGGCGCGGAGTTCGACAGCCTGTCGGACTTCCTCTGCTTCGGCGTGGCACCACCCTTCATCCTGTATCTCTGGTCGCTGCATGCCGGCGGCCGCTACGGCTTCCTGCCCTGCATCCTGTTCACGGTGTGCATGGCGCTGCGACTGGCGCGGTTCAACGCCGCCCCCGGCGCCTCGGAGGCGCCGACCTACGCCTACAACTTCTTCACCGGCGTGCCGGCGCCGGCCGGCGCGGGACTGGCGCTGTTCCCGCTGTTCGTCGGCCTGGAAGCCAACAAGCTGCACTGGGCGGGGCTGCTCGCAGCGGCCCGTCATCCGCTCTTCGTCGCCGCGATGCTGATCGGCGTCGCCCTGCTGCTGGTCTCGACCCTGCCGGTCTGGTCGTTCAAGAACTTCAAGGTGCCGGCCGACGCGGTGCTGCCGATGCTGCTCGGCGTCTGCGGCTCCACCGCGATCCTGATCGCCGACCCGTGGGCCGCACTCGCCGGCGCCGGGCTGATCTACCTGGTGATGCTGCCGTTCAGCCGACGCAGCTTCCGCAGGCTCAAGGCGGACGCCGAGGCGCTGCAGGAGGAGGTGCCGGACGAGGTCGCGACGCAGCCGTGACCGGCGGGCCACGGAACGCTACAGCATCTCCAGGGGCACCGCGCGGTCGGGCGGCGGGAAGGCACGGTCGAGTGCCGAGAGGTCCTCTTCGTCCAGCACGATGGAGGCCGCCTCGGCGTTCTCGCGCACATGCGTCGCCGTGCCTGCCTTGGGGATGCTGATCACGTTCTGATGGCGCAGCGTCCAGGCCAGCGCCAGCTGGGCCGGGGTCTTGCCGTGCCGCCGTGCGACCGCCGCCAGGGCGGGATGACGCAGCAGCGTGCCGCCCTGGCCGACCGGCGAGTACGCCATCAGCGGCACGCCCTGGTCGAGGCCGTAGCGCAGCAGGTCGAACTCGATGCCGCGATGCTCGAGGTTGTAGAGCACCTGGTTGGCCAGGCAGCCGCGCGGCCGCGCCAGCCCGACCAGCGCCTGCATGTCGTCGACGTCGAAGTTCGACACCCCCCAGTCGCCGATCAGACCGTCGCGGCGCAGCAGCTCGAACCCGTCGATGGTCTCGCCGAGCGACACGCTGCCGCGCCAGTGCAGCAGGTAGAGATCGATCCGCTCGGTGCCGAGCCGCTTCAGGCTGGCCTCGCAGGACCGCCGCACGCCGTCCTTGGTGGCGTGACTCGGCAGCACCTTGCTGACCAGGTACACCTGGTCGCGCAGACCGGCGATCGCCTCGCCGACCAGGCGCTCGGAGGCGCCGTCGCCATACATCTCGGCGGTGTCGATCAGGCTCATGCCGAGCTCGATGCCGAGCCGCAGACTGTCGCGCTCGCGGTTCCAGCTGGCGCGGTCGGAACCCATGTTCCAGGTGCCCTGGCCGAGTGCGGGCACGCTCGATCCGTCATGCAGACGGACCCGTCGCGCGGTCCCGCTCACGGCTTGGAACCGCCGGCATCCTCGCTGCTTCCGACCGTGGTTCCGCCGGCATCGCCGCTGGCGCCGCCGCCCACGATCTCGCTCTTCTCCCGCTCGCTGTGCGGGTAGGACTTGGAGATGTCCTGCTCCAGGGCATCGGGTATGCCGTTGGTCATGCCCGGCTGGTTCACGTGGTCGTGGCTGGCCGTCTTGGCGTCCGGGTCGATGGTCTCCGTCGGCCCCGTATCGTCGTCGCGCATCGGATCCTCCTGCTGCAGCGAGAACC
>CAXTOE010000339.1:2486-3775 GCA_964245685.1 uncultured Acetobacteraceae bacterium
CCCCAAGGGTTGCCTGCCGTCGCGGCTCAGCCCGCCTTCTGCCAGCCCTACGCGTCCTGTCGCCAGTAGGTCAGGCGGTGGCCGCCCTGCTTCGCCGCCGACCAGCGGCCCCGCGCCGCGGCGACCGCTGCCGCATCGCCGCCGTCGAACAGGTCGAACACGCGCTCGAACGGCTCGGCCGCCGCCGCCACCCCGTCGAGCAGGAACAGGAAGCTCGCCGCGTTCGGCGCTCCCCCGGTGTCGGGCGAGCCCGTGATGAACACCGGCTGCAGCTCCGGCCAGCCGAGTGCCGCGGTGCCGTGCGGCAGCCAGACCGGTTCGGGCAGCTTCCACAGCGCCTCGTCGAGTGCCAGCGCGCGCGCCTCGTCCTGCACCCGCACCAGGGCGCGCCTGCCGAGCTCGAGCGTGCGCTCCAGCAGCCGCGGCAACGCCTGCTCGGCGCTGCTGCGGGTCAGGTGGTAGAAGCCGATCTCGGTCATCGGGCCGGCCGTCAGGTCTCGTAGCGGCTCGCCACCAGCCGGTCGAGCAGGCGCACGCCGAAGGCGGTGGCACCCTTCGGCACGGTCGCCGCGTCCTTGCTGCTCCAGGCGGTGGCGGCGATGTCGAGGTGCGCCCAGGGCACGTTGCCCACGAAGCGATGCAGGAACTGTGCCGCCGTGATCGAGCCGCCGGGGCGGCCGCCGATGTTCTTCATGTCGGCGATGTCGGAGCGCAGCAGCTTGTCGTAGGCCTCGCCCATCGGCATCCGCCACAGCGCCTCGCCGGTGGCGAGCCCGGCTTCGAGCAGGTGCTGCGCCAGCGTGTCGTCGTTGCAGAACAGCCCGGCATGCTCGTGGCCGAGGGCGACCACGATCGCCCCGGTCAGGGTCGCGAGGTCGACCATGAAGCGCGGCTTGAAGCGCTCCTGGGCGTACCAGAGCACGTCGGCCAGCACCAGCCGGCCCTCGGCGTCGGTGTTGATCACCTCGATGGTCTGGCCGGAATGGCTGGTGACCACGTCGCCGGGGCGCTGCGCGCTGCCGGACAGCATGTTCTCGACCAGCCCGACCAGGCCCACCGCGTTGACCCGGGCGCGCCGTCCGGCGAGGGCGGCCATCAGCCCGACCACCGCGCCGGCTCCGGCCATGTCCCACTTCATGTCCTCCATGCCGCCGGCGGGCTTGATCGAGATGCCGCCGGAGTCGAACGTCACTCCCTTGCCGACGAAGGCGACCGGCGCCTCGTCGCCGCCGCCGTTCCAGCGCATGATGACGCAGCGCGCCTCCTGGTCCGAGCCCTGCGCCACGCCG
>CAXTOE010000340.1:0-3771 GCA_964245685.1 uncultured Acetobacteraceae bacterium
GCTCGGGGGCACGGCCGGTCGCCTCGGTCTCGCACTCGATCGTCACCGAGAGTCTACCGCAGCCACGATGCCGGCGAGACGTCGATGCGCGTGCAGTCCCTCATGCGCCGCCGCTGCCGAGCCGGCGGCCTTCACCCTGCGACCATGTGGAGGATGCCTTCGACATCACGGTGTCTTCGGCGCCAGGATCGCGTCCAGCGAGGCGGGTGCCGCACCGTCGCGTACCAGGTGCGGGTAGCGCAGGCCGCTGCTGTCGTCGACCTGCACCACGCGGTAGTGCTTGCCCGAGATCAGCAGCAGCTGGATCGGCCGACCGCCGCGCTTCGCCGCCGTGATGGCATTGGCGAGGTCGTCGGCGTCGCCGAAGCTGTCGCCGTCGATGCCGCTGATCACGTCGCCCTGGATGATCCCGGCCCTGAAGGCGGGGCTGCCCCAGGCCACCTCGCTGACCTTCGCGTCCTTCAGCGAGAGGCCGATCGAGAAGCTGAAGTCGCGCAGCTTCTCGGCGCGCTCGTACGATTCGAACAGGGGCGACTTCTTCTCCGTCATCACCAGCCGGTAGCCGCCGCGCGCGACGCCGTCGAGCGGCGCGCCGCCGCCGCGCTGGTCGAGCCGCGCGTGCAGAAACCCGGCCCAGTCATAGGCGAGCACGCGGTTCAGCGCGCGCACGACGTCGTCGAACTCGTAGGTGGAGACCACGAAGCTGCCGTCGTCGCTGCCGAACAGGCCGCGCGCGACGTCGTCGAGCGAGCGGGCGCCGTGGCTGCGCGCGCGGATCAGCGTGTCGGCGTCGAGCCAGAGCAGCACTCCCTCGAGATAATAGTCCTCGCCGCGCTGCCAATCCGCCCAGGGCAGGCTGCGACGGCGGACGAAGATCGGGCTCTCGGTGGTGTCGGAGAGCGGGCGCCAGGCGCGTCCCGCCTCCGCCTGCATGAAAGCGCCGTCGAGCGCGAGCATGTCGAGCGCCTGGTCGCGGCTCCACAGCCCCGAGCGGGCGGCGAGCACGTGCCCCCAGTATTCGGTCATGCCCTCATAGACCCAGAGCAGGCTGTCGCGCTCCGGGACCGTATTGAAATCGGGCGACCAGAGGTCGGCGGGGCGGCGGTACTTGCCGTTCCAGGAGTGGGTGTACTCGTGCGGCAGCAGGTCGCGCCCCTCGACCGTCTTGTCCCACTTGGTGAAGTAGTCGCCTCCCGTGGCGTTCTCGCTCGAGCGATGATGCTCCAGCCCCTCGTCGGTGAGTTCGTCGCTGAGGGCGAGCAGGAAATCGTAATGGTCGTAATGGTGCGAGCCGTAGAGCCGGTACGCCTGCTGCACCAGCGCGCGGTGCGCCGCGAGCTGCGTGGGCGTGATGTCGAGCTCGTCGGGCTTGTCGGCGACGATGTCGAGATGCACCGGAACCCTGGCCCCGGGATCGAGGTCGACGCGCCTGAAATTGCGGCCGGCATAGAGCGGGCTGTCCATCAGCACGTTCAGCGGCACCGTGCGGAACCGCTGCAAACCGGTGGCGACGTCACCGCCGGTTCCCACCGCCTGCAGCGCGGTCGCGTAGCGCCAGCCCTCGGGCAACCGCAGCGACGCCGTGACCGGGATGTCGCGCGCGAAGAACCCCGCCGGATAGAGCAGCAGGTCGTTCCATTGCAGGTCCAGCATCGCCTCGGTCATCACGATGCGGCCCTGTGCTTCGGAGACCGGCGAGAGGAACTGGAAGTCGAGATCGACGCTGCCCGCACCGGACGGCACCGGCACGTGGAAGGCGTACGGGTCGACCGCATCGCGGCGCCAGTCGAGCAACTGTCCGCCGGCATGTGCCGCGAGGCCGCCGAGCAGCTCGATCGCGCCGGTCGGACCGTGGCTGCCGGGTATCCACTGCGGGTAATGCACGATGAGGTCGTGGCCGCTCGCGGCCGGCACCGTCTCGTGGACGCTCATGATGTGGCGCGCGAGGTCGGTCGCGTCGACCGACACCGTGATCGTGCCCGGGTACGGCACGTCGCGCGGCTGCGGGATCGCGGGCGGCATCGCCGCCGGCATCGGCTGCGGCGGATCGGCGAGGGCGGAGGCAGCACCGGTCGCGACCAGCACGACGACGGCGAGCAAGGTGGAACGCGGCACACGGATCTCCTGGCGGTCTGCGGGTGCGCAACCTCGGGAAGCCGGTGCCGGTGGTCAAGCGGCCGCGATGCGTCGTGTGCGCCTAGCGGCCGATCTCGCGCAGCCGTCGTCCGCTCATCAGCCTGCGCTCGATCGCCTCCAGCGAGATGCCCTTGGTCTCCGGCACCAGGAGCAGCGTGATCACGATGAACACTGCGTTCAGCGCGCCGTAGATCCAGAAGGTCTGCGCGTTGCCGAACGCGTTCAGCATGGTCAGGAAGGTGAGACCGACCGCGAAGTTCGCGGCCCAGTTGGTGAAGGTCGAGCAGGCGATGCCGAAGTCGCGGCCCATCAGCGGCTGCACCTCCGAGCAGAGCACCCAGATCAGCGGACCGGCCGAGAAGGCGAAGCCGGTGATGAAGCAGAGCAGCACCGCGATCGCCAGCAGGCGCTGCGCCTCGCTGTCGATGCCGGCATAGATCAGGGTGCCGAGCACGCCCATGCCGAGCGTCATCACCGCGAAGCCCGCGACCAGCATCGGGCGTCGTCCCCAGCGATCGACCAGGCCGATGGCGATGAAGGTCGCGAGCACGTTGACCACGCCGACGATCGCGGTGCCCCACATCTGCGCGTCGTTGCCGAAACCGGCCAGCTTGAAGATGCGCGGCGCGTAGTACATCACGACGTTCATGCCGGTGAATTGCTGCATCACCTGCAGCAGCACGCCGAGACCGACGGAACGGCGGAAATTGGCGTTGCCGGCGAACAGCGACCAGCCATGCTGCTTCTGCTGCAGCTGCGCCTCGATCTCAGACGCCTCGCGCCGCGCCTCGTCGGGATCGCGGCGCAGCTCGGTGAGCACGCGCAACGCCTCGGCATCGCGGCCGCGCATCTTCAGCCAGCGCGGGCTCTCGGGCAGCACGAACATCGCAGCCAGGAACAGCACGCCGGGCACCGCCACCAGTCCGAGCATCCAGCGCCAGGCGCCGCTGTAGGCGAGCAACGCGTCGGAGACGAAGGCGATCACGATGCCCACCGTGATCATCAGCTGGTAGGTCGAGATCATCGAGCCGCGACGCCGCTCGTCCGCGACCTCGGAGATGTAGAGCGGTGCGGTGAAGGTCGCGACACCGATCGCGACGCCGAGCACGATACGGCCGGCGAGCAGCGACGCCACCGACCAGGCGAGCGCGCAGAGCAGCGAGCTGGCCACGAACAGCGCCGCGCTGAGGATCAGCGAGCGCTTTCGCCCGAAGCCCGCCGAGAGGTAGCCGGCGCCGATCGCGCCGAGGGCCGCGCCGAGCATCATGCTGCTGACGATCCATTCCTGGGTCGCGTCGTCGACGTGGAACTCGCGGCCGATGAAGGCCAGCGCCCCGGAGATCACGCCGATGTCCAGGCCGAACATCAGTCCGGCCAGGGCGGCGACGCCGCCGGTCAGCAGGGTCTTGTTGCCGGCTGCGGGCTTGTCCGTGAAGACGGTGGTGTCCATCCGAGGCTCCCGATCGCTGTCCGGACGTCTCGCCAGCCTCGAGCCCGGCATCCCGACATGCCGCGGGATCATCGTGTGCAGGAACCGGCGGATGCAGGGCCCGGATCGCTCCCGCAACGCCTCGATCATGACGTGGCGCGGGTCGGAAAGTTGCGCCGCCGCGACCAGGGCGGGAGCGTGGGGTG